>JAFIGB010000478.1 GCA_020831705.1 Candidatus Sumerlaeia bacterium
CCATCAGGTTTTCATTTCAGGGATCCAACCTTGAAAAAGCCGCACCTACCTAATGATAGAAGAACTGCGGGGCAAATGCTTGAACAATTTCCAAATATGAAATTTCATGTCTATTCTGTATCAAGAAAGAAATATACTAGATATGATAATAAACGTACGTACTAATGACTAGAATATTTTTAAAAACTTTGATGATTTCATCTTTTGTTACTCTAAATATGAGTAATCCGTTTGGGAGTAATAATGGTTTAGAGATTGACTATTTAAAAGATATGGAAATAATCATTGATGAATATATTTCTATAAAGAGTCAAAAAAGTAGTCAATGGAGAATTAAAATCGAAAGAGGCTCTACCTTTATTATTTATATAAATACAAACTATGAGTCATTTAATTATCGTTGTGGTTTTTTTCCAAACAATTTGTTGCACCTTACTTTATCTCATGTAACATATCATGTTGCATTAGGGTATTTTCAATACAGGGGTCATGATGTTATTGTTTATTCTGATGAATTTTTGGAAATACCTGAACTTAAGGATATTAATGGTTTAGATGTTCATACTGAACAACTGAATGTATCAAACCACACTTTACTTTTCTATAATCCAAGTATTTTAGTTTATATTCCTAAAAACAAGGAAGATGATAAGTTTCAGTACTTCGAGAGTGAAAATATTTTTTGGATTCCCTAAAATTAATTTCATATCTTAAAAAAAGATAAGTATGTAAAATTTACAAAACAACTTGAACAAAACTATGGATAAATTCGATAGTTTAGGTCAGGAATAATTGGATGGTGAGCAATTCGATTTTTATCCAGTTCTGTTTTGTCTATTCTGATGCCTTTTTGATATTGCTTCAGGTTCAATCTGACAACTACGGTGAGCCCTGTTTTGGTTGACGTTTTTTCTATAGCTTTTTGAACAGTTTGATAATCTGTAAAAACAATACCTTCCATAGCCCTGTGTACATGGCTAAACATACGATGCTCAATTGGGTTCCATTTAGAGCAATAAGGAGGGTAGTGGCATACTATAACTGATAATCCAGTTTGTTCGGCAAATTTCATGAGCCTATGTTTAAATATAAAATGTCGATACGAGTTGGCTCCACCTGCATCACATAAAAGCAGGATATTCTTAGCATCGGGATATTGATGGATGCCATATTCCCACCACCACCAAAGCAGGTTGTCCATTATAAAATCAGCGGTTTCACTACTGCTCCCTATGGACACATATCCCTTATTGGCTTGCATATCAAAAATTCCATGCGGAATAACCTTACCCTTTGATAAATGGTCATAATCATGGTCATATACCTTAACGGCTTTAGTACAAAAGCATTTGCCATTCCGGTAAAGATTGCCTAACCGCTCTTTCTTCTTACAATCGATACTCAAAACAGGACTATCTAAACTCATTATCAATACCAAAGAACAAATGATTTTAAATTGTTGATCACGATGAGCGTAATTACCTGTGGCCAACTGTTTGGATTGCTTACGATAACCATATCCCAACTCTTTAAGAAGTCGTTTTACCAAACCGTTACTTACTTTGATTTGATGTTGCTCTTCAAAAAGTTTAGCTATAGCACAGGGTCTTAGGCTTATCCAAAACGTAGTGGCATCAGTTGGGCTACCTGCTTTATGGCTTTCTATCAAAGCAGTAAGCAACTTTTTTATTTCAGGACTTTTTTCAGTTTTTTTTTCTACCACCTCCCGGTCTGCGCTGTCTGCCTTCCAAAAGGGGTAAACCCTCCATATTTTCTTTAAACTCTTTTCTTCCTTGAATAATTGTACCTCGGGCAATCCCTAATACTTGGCTTATATAGGTAACACCCCCGCGACCTAATTTAAGTGATTCTAAAGCAGCGTAGTGCCTTCTGTCTTTTTCTGACAATCTGCTATAATGCAATTGCATCAGCATCTTGGTTTTGGCTGAAAATTCTTGTTTCATGATTACAAAGAACAGAGACACCAGACAAAAATTTACCTGATGTACATTTTACTTATTAATACATTTATGTTAATTATATAAATGTTGTCATTGCTACTTATCACATCAATTTAGTTTGTTCAAGTTATTTAAATAACTTTACAGAGTCAAATGATTTTTTTGTTTAACCTGTAAAAACCATTTTTTATTATGAAATGCAAATTTACGTATTCTACAGCTTTTTTGCTGCTTTCTTTTTTTGGTTCTGCCCAAATGAATTATTCACCACTTGCTCCTTTTGTTTCCTCAGGATTATTATTTGACAAAAGCCCCGAGAGTTTTACAGTGGGAAACACCAATTATAATCCATTGCTTTTTGATGGCATTCAAGACAGTTTGTGTACTCGTGACATTTTTAATTCACTCAATCGCTTTTTTTACTATGCTTCGCTTGACACCTCTAACACCTTTCTATGGCATCCAGATGATTTAGAAAACAGTTTGTATATGCTTGAAGAAGAGACTGAAAGGGTGTCGTTTGGCCTGATGAATTTTGATTACAACTTTATCGATTCTTTAGCTTTCCACAATGGATATCTTTCTATTGACAGTGCTTCCCAAACAATTTATGCTGACACAGGTTGGGTGCATAAAAGCGACTCTATCTTGGTGCTTAATCCACAGATAAATTCTCAAACAGGTGATACAATTGGATATGATTCTGTTTATGTTGCTGCCGACACAAGTTACTTTACCCATCCTGATTCTGTTGCGCTGAATGCTTTTGGCAGCATGAAATTATTTGCAGCCGCTGCTCTGACTGATGTGATTGTGGTAAATTCGCCAAACACGGAACTTGATTTCAGAATACCAAACACCCATTACTTAAATCCTGATCAAACCAGCTCCAATAACTATTATCTAGCTTTAAATGGTATATGGCAGCCAATTCCTTGGAATCCCGGATCTCCACGATTGATTAACAACTGGGTTGAAGGTCGAAATGAAATATGGATTAGATATGGAGGCTCGCCTACCGAGGGTCTAATAACAAAAACAGAAGTATTTGTATATATTAACGAATTTCCTGCTGATTACCAACAGGAAGTTTTTGAACCCACATGCCCAGACTTAGACACGAGTGCAGGAGTTGGATCGGGAGTAGTGAGTTTTCGTTATAATCCAACCCATAATGGAAAATTAATTAAACCTATTGTAATTATTGAAGGGTTAGATTTTGCAAAACCCCAACCAAGGTACTGGAATACCAATTATGATTTTGACCGTGGTTTCGGCTCAGTTCAATCTCAAAGCAAAGAATACGGTGCTGTTTCGTATAATCGCTTTGCAGCAGGTGCATTTCCTCCAAACACTTTTGAACACGCCATGAAAAATGCACCAAAGCTATTAGAAGAACTCAATAATGCCGGATATGACATAATCTTCGTAGATTTTCAAAGCAATCGTGGTGATTTAAAGAAAAACGCTAACTACGTCAAACTCCTTATTCAGTACCTTAATGAAGAATTGGAATCAAATGAAAGTACCGAGCAGCTTGTTTTATTAGGGATGGGTACAGGAGCCATTGCGTCGCGCATTGCTCTTCGTGAAATGGAGCTAGAAGGGTGTTGCCACAACACCCGGGTTTATACTAGCTTTGATGGCCCACATAACGGCCTAAATATACCACTAGGCCTTCAGGCTTTTTTTCAAAGAATAAATACTGATCTGTCCTATGAAACAAATATTTCTGGCATAAAAAACATCATACCCATTTCTAAAATGACTGAATCCACTGTATTTGCACAACTGGGGGTTTACCAGATTCAATCCTACAATGCTGCAATTCGTGACAGTTTCCAAGCATATTTAGATGTGTTAGGGTATCCTCGACATACTCAGAATTTCACATTGCAAATGGGGGAGATAAGGGAATTGATTCTCGCCAATTAGACAGGGTTAACCTTCCTATGATTACTGATTCCGCGTATTTCATAATTAACCCGAAAGTGTATTTACCTTCAAGTATTAGTTTAGCATATATAGGTATATTCCAAGGATTAGTTTCAAACTTCAATAAAAATTACCATAGGCTTATATAAAACCAAAAGTTCTCGATGAAAATTTGAACCCACAGATTCAGGTCATATTAGAAAGCGGTCTATCCCCCGGTACTAATACCGCGCACAAAACATTGCATTGGATAACATGGGGAACAGGCGTTGCAGTGCTAACCACACACAATCTTGTTCATGGAAAAGCGTATGCTACATCTCTTGCCCTCGCATTGACAGGATACTGTATAGCTTGCCCTCCATTAGTCATAGCTTCACAAAATATTGGATGGGCAACCATAACTGGTGTATTCACAGGCTTGCTTGAAACAAATATCAATTTTAATAAAAACAGACACCCTAAAAGCTCATATGAAATAAAAAACCCATTTCCCACAAAAAGTTATGATGTTGCTCCTGGTGGAAAACTAAACTTACCTCAAATTCTGGGGAGTCGTTCTGGAAAAGGAATCAAACAAAACTATGATAACCATAGTTTTGTTTCAACCCTCAGCGCATTGGGGATTAAACACGAAAATTTATTTTTGGATATTCATACAGATTATGAGGTCATGATAGAAAACCAGACCATTCCTTTTGACGACTACTATGCTGTCCGAGATGGTTATGCTGAGGCCAATCATCCTCATATGTACTTTTCCGAGGATATAGATATGGAAATCACAGGCAATATCAGTTGGTTTATGGATCGCATCACATACTCGGATGTGCCTATGGCTGCAGGAATTTCCTCAACTTTAATTATCGATGGAAGTGATGGTTATCTAAATTACGGAAAAGAAAGTCAACTTCCCCCTCCTATTAAATTCTTACATAACATGGAAATTCTCCAAGACGGAGAGGTCTATATTAACAAGGCAAGTAATATAGGCTTTTCCAATCAACCACTGGGAATTGGTGCCAACCCTCAGTTTATGAGAATCAGTACACTTGCACAAGGCTGTGGAGGAACCCACTGCCGGATTCACGATGGAGGGTTATTTGTTGCAGGTGATGTGACTTTAGGGGCCAACAACGAAGCAGAAGTGATTTTTAGAGAGGGCTCTGTACTAGAAATACTTTCTGGAGGTAAACTGGTAATTGAGGACAACTCTCGCATTATCATTGAAAGAGGAGCAAGGCTTATTTATCATCCTGGAGCTATAATTGAACTAAATGGGGGGGAAGCAATCCTAGAAATAAAAGGTAAAGTTGAAGTAAAAGACAGCGCAATTTTCACCTTCTCAACATCAAGTACATCATATGGCCGTTTGATTTTTAATCAACTTCAATGGGACGACAACGGAGAGATACCAGCAGAAGAATATTGGGATATTGGGGAAAATGCACAGTTTGTTTTGGAAGGACCTAATCAATTCGGTAATTCATTTATTGAATGTAAACGTAATTTTCGTACACCCACAAATTTTGCGTTAATTAAATTCCAACGCGGAACCATTAAGCTAAATGAATCCACGAATGCCAATCTTACCGCGGATTCCCTATATTTAGAATATGTTCAGGTAACAAAGAGCGCTCCAAATCAGAACAAGCACCAAGGCGTACAATTATGGGGCATGAGCGTTAACGAAGCCTTTATCCGCCAGGTTCACTTTAACAATGGCCGATTTGGTCTCTACGCAAATCAGTTGGGTAAAACGAGCCCCATACATCTTCTGCTCTGCACCTTTGATCAAAATGATACGGCCCTGTATGTTGACAACGGCAACTTCCACATTCACGGATGTATTGTTGACAACTGCCATTCCGGCGTGAGAGCTTTGAATTCTAATGGATTTTGCCAAACTCAGAATTTCATGGCATAAGACGCCCTGTGCGAATAGAGGGAGATGCGAGTGCTAGTTTGAAAATCTACGGTACTGATTTTAATGGAACGAATACAAACATGTTTTATGGTGATACAGCTGTATATCACAATTACGTGCCATTGGAAATGAGTTGCACAAAAATTGAGAGTTACAGAACCGGTATTTTAACCATAAATACCACGCTTGGATTGAATGAAGGCTATAACCGTTTTTTAAATACAGTAGATGCGATTACTTTACAACAGTCAACCGGTCTTTATCTTCAAGATGGAGAAAATGTTTTTACAGGATCTCTATTAAGAGACATAAAAGGCTCCATACAGTCCAACGCAAGTCTTGTATTGATTAATGGAGATATTGATGGATCGAAAAACACCATCGACGTTAATAAAATAGCACTTCAATATGGCGGTTTGCCAATAGGCGTCGTTGTTCCGGGAATGGGCGCATCAGAATATTGTCCCGAACCTTTTGGGCTTTCCAATCCCTTTGATGGGTTATTAGTCATTCCCACAGATATAGAGGTTGATTATAATGGAAACTTACCATTCTCCTCGGCTCTTTTGTTGGCAACCGATAATGTTTTTGGAAATGAAGAATACGAAGGCTATCTCTATCCGGCTTTGATTGATTTAATTGAAATCATGGATCAAGTTTCGACCTCCATTAATGTCAATAGTGCTGAGCATGATAAAATGGCTTTTTCCATCGGACTTACCATGACATTAGATGTACTAAGGTTGAATTACCATTATGGTCATATTGAACCAGCAAGTGCCGAACCTTCTTTTCCGATAAATACCTATGTTTCCTCCTTGATTAATTACGTTGAGGTGATTGTTGATGTTTTGGATACCTTGAACGATGAAATGAAAGCCGACTGGGACATAATCAAGGCACATATTTACCGATTGGGCGAATACCACCCCATTGGCTTGGAAATTCTGGGGGGAATTTCTGGAAATATTTCATCTGATATGGAAAATAGGCGTGACTATTGGTATTGCGTGATGAGTTGGGAACAAGAGTTCCTTCAGGGAAATATGGAAATCGAAACCTTTTATCAAGAAATGGCAACGTGTTATGATATGTTTAATCCTTATATCACCCATGAAGAGGAGGACATTATTGTAGCTAATGACTTTATGAAGCCAAAGGATTTCCTCGATTTTTATCCAAACCCAACGCAATCTATGTTGTATGTAAAAATGGATAAAATAGCTAAGCCTGATGATGAGGTAGAGGTTACCATAACAGGAATGGATGGCAAGACGCTTCACAAGCACATTGAGCCGGCTTCATACTTGATTGGCATCAATGTGGAAAACCTGCCCCAAGGCGCGTATATCCTCACCATTACCACACCGTATAAAAAGCACAATGGACAATTTTTAATTGCGCGGTAAGTGTTGAGAACCATCTGGTTTTTGAATTGCGTCCGGGTATAGTGCCCGGACGTTTTTATTTTGCAAAACAAGAAGTAATTCGTATTCCAAATACCACCCCACCAACCGAGGTTCGCGCCCGGGATAGCAGTGGAAAGCCCGCAGTGGACACCGCCAGCCGGGACGCGAGCGGCGGAGGCTGGTG
>JAFIGB010000112.1 GCA_020831705.1 Candidatus Sumerlaeia bacterium
ACGGCACGGCCTACGGTGCGCACCCAGACTTGCTCCCCATTCTTGTTCAGAATCGCAAGTTCCTCATCGTAGGGGGTTCCCTCCGTCGCACAGGCATTAAATGCCTTCATGATTTGCTCCTGATGCTCCGGGGCATAAAAACTGATTCCCTCCTCGATGGATGGGGAAAATCCCGGCTCGCATCCATGTATGAAAGCCACCTGCTCCGACCACCGGGTCCTCCCCGACTTGAGATTGACCGACCACCCACCAAAATGACCCACCTCCCCTGCAATCCTGAGGAGCATTTGATTTCTTTCCAACTCCCGGTTTGCATCCCGGAGGGCCAAATTCAGTCGTGTCTGACGGATAATTCTCCTCAGGGTCATGCTGCCGTATGCACCCAGCCCGGCAATAACCAGAATGGAGAGGAAACGGTTGGCAGCAACATACTCCCAGGGGATGGCTGATTGTGGCGGTGGTGATATCGCCACGCCGAGAAGTGTCATCAGGCATGCAGTGGCTGAAATTCCGATGACCCATCGGCGTTTTCGGGTCAGGATGGATAACACAACGATGGGTGTATAGAGAAGCCCATGGGCAAATCCGAGGGAAGTGGAACCCTCCTTGAGAAGGACAAGGAGAAGGAGGGCGAGAAGGGTCGTCCGCAGGGCCACCTGAAAGGCGCGGGTCCGCGTTATCTTCCTTCTATCACGCTGCATTCCCAGTTTCATGGTTCCTGTCCATTCAATACGCGGCGTACCTTCCCTGCCAGTTCCACCCGGGTGTATGGTTTGCCAAGTAGGAATGTTCCGGGATCCAGGCGACCATGGTGGATCATGGCATTATCCGTATATCCCGAAGTATAGAGAACCTTGAGCCCGGGTTTCATTTCCTGCGCCTTTTCCGCCAATTGGCGGCCATTCATGCCACCGGGCATGACGATGTCGGTGAAGAGCAGGTCGATGTCATCCCTTTTGGTGAGAATATCCAGACCCTTGTGGGCATTTTCTGCAGCAATCACATTGTACCCCAGCGCGGAAAGTTGGCTTCCCGCATAAGTGCGCACCAAATCATCATCCTCCACAACGAGGATCGTTTCCCCGGTACCAACATCGACGGATTGATTGGCCGCCACTGGCCTCTCCTCAGGGGGTGTTCCCGCATCCCTGGGAAGATACACCTTGATGGTCGTGCCCACTCCGACCTCGGAATAGATCTTCACATGGCCATGGGATTGCTTGACAAACCCGTAAACCATGCTCAGGCCAAGACCGGTCCCCCTCCCCTCCGCCTTGGTTGTATAGAAAGGTTCAAAAACCCGGCCAATTTGATCCCCGGGGATCCCGATGCCCGTGTCGGAGACGGACAGGACGACGTAATCCCCCGGAACCACATCATCATACCGGGATGTATAGCTTTCATCCAGGACAACATTTGCCGTTTCGATGGTGAGATGCCCACCGGAGGGCATGGCATCGCGGGCATTGACGGCAAGGTTCAGCAGGGTGCTTTCCAGCTGGGAGGCATCGACAAAGGCGGGCCAAATGTTCTCCCCGGGCAGGAAATCAACCTCCACTTGCTCGCCAAGCGTGGGACCCAGGAGGGCGTCCATTCCCCTGATGAGTGTATTGACATCAACGCGCTTTGGCTCAAGGGCCTGCTTGCGGGCAAAGGCGAGAAGGCGATGGGTCAGCTCAGCCCCGCGCGTAGCCGCCGAAACGATCATTTTCGCAAGGCCACCAAGATGTCTGTTTGCCTCCAACTCATCCTGAAGCAGCTCGGCATTCCCCAGCACGACGGTGAGCAGGTTATTGAAGTCATGGGCGACGCCACCGGTAAGCTGGCCGACGGTTTCCAGGCGCTGGGACTGGCGCAGTTGCTCCTCCAGTTTCATGCGCTCGGAAATTGTCCGGAAATAAACAGCAATCCCCTCGCTGCTTGGATAGACATCCACCTGGTACCACTCCTCCATGGGAGGGTAGAACATACTGTACTGCTGATGCCTTCCTGTTTCAATCGCCTTGAGGAAGTAATCCTGGACTTCGCTTCCCTTGAGGTCCGGAAATTTTTCCCAGACGCTCTTACCGGCAAGTTCCTTGAAGTCCAGGCCAAGGATCCTTTCGGCCTGGGCATTGATATAGACGTAATTCCAGTCATGATCGAGGAGATAAAAGCCATCAGACATATTGTCGAGGGTCAGCTTGAGGCGCCGTGACAGGCTTTGATATTCTTCCTCGGTTCTCTTCCGCTCGGTGATATCCTGGAAAGCACCGAGGACACGAATAATTCTTCCCGACGGATCACGTTCCGCCCCACCAAGTGCCCGGGCATGGATCCGCCTCCCCTTGGCCGTAAACAGTTCCAGTTCCAGATCAAAGGCCGTTCCCTCGCCAATGCACCTGTTGACCGCCTCCTCAATGGTCGGGCGATATTCAACCGGGTACATTTGCAGGCATTCCTCAAGGCTGGGTGGGTCATCGGCATCCCATTCCAGCAATTTAAAGATCTCCTCCGACCAGCGAATCTGTCTTGTGGTGGCATCCAGCTCCCAGCCACCAAGACGTCCCAGTTCCCCCCCAATACGGGCAAGCGCCTGCCCCTGCCTGTATTGCTCCTCAAGATTCACCCGCTCGCTGACATCATGGACGAGGGAAAATATAGACACCAGTTTTCCGTCCTCATCCCTGAGCACGGAGTTATACCACTCGCAGTGAATTACCTTCCCATCACGGGTGAAGTTCCTGTTCAGGATGGTATTGCGGGGAACCGCAAGTGTGAGGAGTTCACTCATCACCCTGTCGACGGATGTACCGTCGTCGGGGTGGACAAACTCCCAATCATTCGGATGGAACCCAAATACTTCACCCTCCTCCCAACCGAAGATCGCTCGTGCCCGTTTTGACCATCGGATGACACGAAATTCGTGGTTCCATTCCACCACACCAAGCGGGGTATTCTCGATATGAAAGTTCAGGATGTCATGGGCATGGCGCAACTCACGTTGAATCGCCTGTTCCCGCTCCATGGCCAGCACTTCATCGGTAATGTCCTGTACCGTCCCGACAATCAATCCGACTCCACTGCCGGTGGGTTTGAAAAGTCGGGCGCGCTCCCTGACATGACGGACGCCACCATCGGGGCGAATGATCCTGTGGGTAATATCGAGATCCTTCTCGCCGGCAATAACGGCTGGCGCCGCGTTGATGACGGCCTGGAGGTCATCGGGGTGGACCAGGTCATGGAAAGCTTTGAGATTGCTGCCGAATGTTTCGGGCGTCGTTCCAAATATCTCGTGAACCTCATGGGACCAGCTCAGGTGGTCGCTGCCGATGTAGTGCTCCCACGTTCCCATCCGGCCCATGTTCTGGGCATTCGCCAGGCGATTGGTCGTCTCGCGGTGGAGATTGCGCTCCATGCGGAGCTGGAACAGCATAATCACCTGGCGTGCAAGAACCACGAGATGATCCAACTGGTGGGGTTCGAGCTTTCGCGGAACCTTGTCAATGACGGCAAGCGATCCGAGGCGCTCGCCCTCCCTGTCTATAAGGGGGATTCCTGCATAAAACCGGATGCCCAACTCCCCTGCAACAAGAGGGTTGTCCCTGAAACGATCATCTTCGAGGGCATCCTCCACGATGAAGGGTACTTCGCCCTGAATGGTAAAGTTACAGAAGGCAATGGCCCGGTCGGTCTCCCTGATATCCAGTCCGATGTGGGATTTGAACCACTGGCGGCGTTCATCGATCAGGGTAACAATGGCAATGGGGGTTTTGCAGATGGCAGCGGCAAGACGGGCCAGGTCATCATACTCGGGCTCGGGACCGGTATCGAGGATCTCGTAGGAATAGAGCGCCTTGAGGCGCTTGAGCTCCGAGGTATCCGTCATCTTTGGTGCTTCCGATTCATTCATGATTCCCCAAGAACTTCACGTATTTTTCTGGCCAGTTCCGCCTTCCCGTAGGGCTTGCCCAGCAACTTGGCCCCCGGGTCGAGGCGCCCATGGTGAACGATCGCATTATCTGTATATCCCGAGGTATAAAGCACCTTGAGATCGGGGCGAAGCTCCTTTGCCCGGTCCGCAAGTTGTCTCCCGTTCATTCCTCCCGGCATGACAATGTCGGTAAAGAGAAGGTCGATTTCGGGATGCTGTTGCAGGACATCAAGAGCCTCCGGACCATTTGATGCCACAAAGACCAGATACCCCAAGGAAATCAATTGAAATTCCGCAAAATGACGAACCAACTCGTCATCCTCAACGAGAAGAATCACCTCGTTTCCGCCAAGGGGCCTCGAATGCTTCGTGGATGGTATCTCCTCGACAACCTCACCCAATGCCCGGGGAAGGTAGATCCGCACCACCGTCCCCTCACCCGGTTCGGAGTAGACCTTGATATGACCCTTGGACTGCTTGACGAAGCCATAAACCATGCTCATGCCGAGACCGGTGCCCTTCCCCTCCCCCTTGGTGGTAAAGAAGGGTTCAAACACCCGTTCGATGATCTCACGGGGAATCCCGTCGCCGGTATCCGAGACAGCGATGAGAACATACTGCCCTGGGGAGACCTCGAGATTCCGGTCGGCATATTCCGTGTTGATCGACACATTGGCTGTTTCAATGGTCAGTTTTCCCCCGTGTAACATGGCATCGCGTGAGTTGATGCATAGATTGAGGATGGCGCTTTCCAACTGGGAGGGATCCACTTGGACCCTCCAAAGCCCGGCACCACGAATCAGCTCGATTTCGATGTGTTCCCCAAGGGTTCTCCTCAACATGGAGTCCATGGAGGAAACCAGCTGGGAAACATCAATGACCTTCGGGTCGAGGGCCTGGCGGCGGGCAAAAGCAAGGAGGCGATGGGTCAGTTCCGAGCCGCGCTCCGTCGCCTGAAAAATCATCTCCACCAGCGGGCGGAGGCGATTCCCAGCATCCAGTTCCTCAAGAAGTAATTCGGTGTTTCCGAGCACAACCGTCAATAAATTATTGAAATCGTGGGCCAGGCCACCGGTGAGGTGCCCGACTGCCTCCAGACGCTGGGACTGGCGCAGTTGCTCCTCCAGCGCCACCTCCTTGGTGATGTCACGAATACCACCCACCATGCGAACGGCCCGGCCCTCCTCGTCGCGGGCGACGAAGCCACGGTCAATGACCCATGCATGGGTGCCATCGGCCTTCAGGAACCGATATCGCTCCTCCCATTCCTCCCCATGACCCTCAACAGCGCGGTCGATACTGCTTATGACCATTTCCCTGTCTTCGGGATGAATGTTGTTTGACCAGGACTCGATCCCCCTGGGAACGGTCTGGGGATCGTGGCCGAAATGTTCATAGAAGGCATCATTCCACCAGACATTGCCCGCGGTGAGGTTCCAATCATAGATGGAATCCACCGTCGCCTTCATGACCAGATTGAGCCGTTGCTCGCTTTGAGCGATGCGGCGCTGAAGTTCATTGCGCAGTGACAGGTCAACATCCATGTCGAAGAGTTCGGGTGGATGTCCCGGCCTGCGCACAATCGCATGGCTTGTATAGAGGGATATACGGGAGCCATCCTTGTGCAGCAGCTCCCATTCTTCCGGGGGAATAATCCCACCATTGGCGAGGGCAACGCGTGTGCGCTCCCTCACTGTCGCCCGCAACTCAGAAGGGATGAGCAGATCAAAGAGATTTTTCCCAATGGCCTCCTCCGATGTATATCCATAGATCTGCTCGGAGGCCCTGTTCCAATAGAAGATCGTCCCTTCCGGTGTATATCCCTGGATGCCCACATCCGGAACGTCCTCCAGGACCATCCTGAAGCGGTTCTCGCTTTCCCGCAGTGCATTTTCCGCCTTAATGCGCTCGGTGACATTTACTGCGGAGGCGAATTCGGTCCGCCGGCCCTCGAATGTGGAGGTGTGGGAAGTCACCTCGACATAAATGACGCGCCCATCCTTTGTTTTGTGCAGCCACACACCTGCCTTGTCGATCCCCTCGGAAACTTTGGAAATGTTCTCATGAAGGGCAGTGAGTTGTCCTTCGGGATGGAGGTCCTCCAGGGTCATCCCAAGAAACTCCTCCTCCGTGTACCCGTATTCATGAAGGGCGACATTATTCACCGCCAGAATCTCCAGGGTATCCAGGTCATAAACCCACATGGGATGGGGATGATTCACAAAGAGCATGTGGTACTTCTGGGCAAACTCGCGGTTTTTTTGTTCACTCACCACCCGCTCAGTAATGTCCGTGTGCATGATCACCACACCCCTGGTGCCCTTACCCAGTGGGGTCACGGTCATCTGGAACCAGTGCTTTCGTGCCGGGGTATGACAGGGGTATTCCAGGACGAAGTTCACCTTTGAACCATTGATGACTGCCCTGATTCCCTCCGCGACAGCCAGCGCATCACCCTTTTCCTCGCCGGTGACCGCTTCACACAGGGAGATGTAGTTGGTTCCTATTCCCATGGACGAGGAGAGCAGGTGATTGGCGTGGCCGAATTTTTTCCAGGCCTCGTTGATCTCGACAATGTATCCCTCCTCATCGAGAACGGCAACGTGGGCGGGGAGGGCGTCAAGAATGCCAGCCATCATTTCCGCGTCGGCCTTGCGGGCCCGTTTCTGTTCAAGGAGATGGCGCTTGAAGCTCTCCAGTTCGGTTTCCCCCTTCTCCGATTGAGAAGGTCTGGGGTCGATCTTCCCACCGCTCAACTCCGTAATCTTCAACTGGGTTTCCTGAAGAACCCAGGCAAGCTCGGCAAGTTTGCGATTGAGCGATTCCTCCTGCCCGCCATTTTCTCGATCCGTCATCAATACTACTCCAAGTGGCTGGGACCAGATGATCCGAGTGGGGTCTTAATGCCTTGGTATTCGTGATTCAAATCCAAGGCTTCAGTGTAAAAAGGAACCTTATATTGCTACGAACGGGCAACCCCTTTAGCTCAGAAACGCAGCAAACTTTGCTTAATAGTACCTGTACGAAGCGCCAAAGTGCCCCCATGACTCCCTGAATGTTGCCAGGGAACATCATGACAAGCCCTCACGCTTGACGAATATTACAAACAACTCACAAGGGATCCCCCCGGTCTTTCAAGGCCAAAACCGGGTGAGAATTATCTTGATCTTGTATGGCCCACACTGTCATTTGGCCCTGATAGGAGCGTGAAATCATGGCCGAACTGACTGTTTCCCGACAAGATCACACCCAGGACGAAACTCCCGAGTGGAGGCGCACAGGCCCCGGATGGAAGGCCTTCTGGGAACTCCTTGGCATCAGCCTCGGGCTCGTGGCCCTCTTTATCATGGCAAGCCTTTCTGTGTCACAAGCCTCCGCTTGGAGCACCGGCGAGGCAGGCGCCGCCATCTCCCGGGCATTGCGCTTCCTGGTGGGTAATATCCTCGCCTTCGCAGTGCCGATCGTCCTGATCTGGGCCGGTGTGATGCTCTTTATGGGCAAGCGCCTCCCCTGGTCCCCCACACGATTTGTGGGCGTGTTGCTCCTCTTCCCGGCCCTTGCCGGGTTGATGGCCCTCCCTTTTGCTGATGAACCGGACCTTCGCGAGGCCGCCCTGGCCCGCGCCGGTGTCATCGGCGTTTATATGGTCGACTGGCACGGCCTCCGTCTTGTCGGGCAATTCGGCACCATCGGCGCGGCGATGACGCTCCTTGCCGGTGCCCTGGCGGGGCTTGTCATGACAACCCACCAGCCCCTCACCGCCCTTGGCAGGAGCATCTACGCCCTCGTCCGCCAGCGCCGCGGCATGGAGCTTCCCGAGGCCGAGGGCACCATCGCCCCCCCCCCCC
>JAFIGB010000115.1 GCA_020831705.1 Candidatus Sumerlaeia bacterium
GGGGGGGGGGGGCCGGCCCCCCCCCCCCCCCCCCCCCACCGCTCATGCGTCTTCCGGGAAATCCCACGATTGGGCTTTCACCAGGTTGGAGTTCCTGAACACCGCCCAGAACATCAGCCCCAGGAGGATGGAGAAGCCGAGGACAATCGCCTCCGCGTGTGCAAACAGGGAGAACCCTTTGTCATCCATGGGAATCACCTCTGAGGGAGTTGTTACCTAAACACGGGCACGACGTCTTAGCTGCCGGGGATGAAGATCCGTTGTCCGGGGCGAAGAACAGCGCCCTGGGGCAGACCAATCGCCTGACGAAGGCGATCCGGAGTCATGTTATGTTCCCGGGCGATCGACTCAATGGTCTCACCGGCCGAGATCGTGTGGTAACTTCCCCGAGCGCGATTCGCCTGGTTGGTCTGGGGAGCAGAAGTCGTTGCCGGGCGCGCGGCACCCGGTTGGCGGACGGTTGTCGCCGGGGTGGATGCAGCGGAGGACGAGGACCCCGAGCTGGAGGAGGAGCCACTGCTCGAGCTCGACTGTTGGTTCGTCATTTCGCGGAAGCTCCGGGTCGTTGATTCCTGACGATTCTGAGCCGGGCGGGGCGAGCTTGACTGCTGCTGGGTCGCAACTACGGGGGCTTCCGAGCCAGCAAGACCACGATCCTCCAGGGCCAGCTCACTCGAGGTGTCCGCCTGCTGATTGGACGACGGGCGCTCGCTCGAACGTGCCGGTTGGCTGCTCGAAGGCGTTGAGGAACCGGAAGACGAGGAGGACGATGTCCTGCCGCTTTCCACTTCCTTCAGTCGGTTTTCAAGCCTGCTGATCTTTTCAATGGCCGAGGTGCCGTCCACGTTGGGAAGGAACGCGCGCAATTCGCTGTTCTCATCCCGGAGGCGGGCAATCTCATCATTGAGAATCTTTACGTCTGTGGACATCTGGTCCACGGTTTCCTTCATGGCCTCCATCTCAGCAAATTTCTTGCGGATGACGGGGCTGTTTTCGGGCTTGCCGGAGCACCCTGCCAGCAGGGCCATACTCCCGGCGCCCAGGGCCAGGGTGAATAGGAACGGTCGCACGCGCTTCATGATCGCAACTCCTCTTTCAACAGGAACGGGAATGTCACCGATGCTCCCCAATCAACGGCCCAACGGCACGTTGCAAGGGGCGGATAAAGCCAGAGACAGGGCGGGGGGATACCACGGCAAGAAAAAAACGCGGGAAGAATCAACAATTCTTTCCCGGGGCGCACTGGCAGTGGTCGAAGGGCCCGCCGTTGGGCAGGTGACCATTCCACCCCATGTGGAACACGTCCGAGTGAACCGGCAGTCAGGCCTGACAGAATGCCAAGGACGGACCCCAACGCACACTCGCGGAAACTGCCCCGTTTGCTTGACAGGACGCACGGCATGTCCGACCCTTAATTCAGGTACGTGGAGCCATCATTTTCAAGATGGGGAGGAAGGTTGTGGATATCCTGCGTGTTTTTCTGGTCATCATTGCCTGTCTGATTTCCATTCAGGCATTGGCCATCAGCTATGAAGTCATCGAATATGAGGATCCCGACGTTCAGGACTGGGCACTGAACCGCAAGCATGGCGTGGTGTTGGCCAGGTATTATGATGAAATCCATGTGTATGGACAGGGAACCGACCTTGAGTTATTGAGCCTCCAAATCGAGGGTCGCACCATTGATGCCCAGTATGATGGGGATCTGTTCGGGGTGCTTCGGAATGATGGAACGATTGAGGTCTATACACTCCTTGGCCTGGAACTGGTGGCCAGTTTTGAAAACCCCGACGCCCATAATATTCGCTTTTCCGAATGCAACACCTACCTCCATGCAGTCCTGCCCTCCCAGCAGCTCATTGTCCGGTATGATCTGGAGACCGGCCTGCGTGAGGACAAGGCCGTGACGGGATTGCTCCCCTTCGACCTGGCCTCCTGGGATGGTGACCTGATGGCTATTCAGGGTGAGCCTGATGGTGATGACACGATACTGAAGGTAAATCTATACAGAAGCTGGGGGGATGACCAGAAAGAGGAACTGGGCTCGACCAATCGAATGCCCCCAGCGGCAAATGGAAGGACACTTCAGTTTTTTGATGGGGGAAATCGGCTTTTTGTTGGACGCGGAGTGAGAAACATCGTTGCCTACGATGTACATGGAGAAGACCACATTTTCCTTGCTATAGATTCTTTTCAATTATACCCATCGAGTTTTTTCGGATTGAGCGATTCGGAGGCCTCAATCCTTTTTTATTTTAATGATAAATATCTGGAATATAACTTCTCGACATCCCAGCACAGTGTAGATTCCCGGAATTTTTCTTCAAATTATCCGCGCCAATTGGAAAGGTTTTTTGTGGGCCAAGGAGAGAAGGTCATTGCTCATGCTCCGCGACACACCCTCCGCTTGATCGACCCCACCTCCGGAACCAGTTTGCCCGGCAGACAGATGCGTCATGTGCTCAGCGTCGATTTTGAGTTCCACCCGGATGGCGATCGCATTCTGACCGGAGACCATCCAACACTTTTTTCCTTCCCCTCCTTGCGTTACATTGAATCAAAAGGGCTTCCCGTTCTGGAAACAAATCAGTTTGGTTTTTATGATGCTGAGACAGCATTTACACGCCTGGGCAAGTCCATCAATCTATATTCGATGGACGATCCAACCACGCCAACATCGACCTTTGACTTTGCAGAATCAAGTTCCGAGGATAACCCTGATGTGTTTTTCCATCAGGAACTGGATCTCATTTCTTTTGTCAATATGGGTAGGCAAGTCGATTTCTGTGAAGATATTAATTTGACCAGTGTGGAAAGGATGAGCGAAAATAAATTGAACTTCAATTATTTTGAAGTATCACAGAAAATTCCAGATATGGACTGGTTGAATTCCTGTATAGGCACAAGTGAAATATTGGCAAGAGGATTTGATAAAAACAGGCAAACAAAATACTACCTTAGATACGAAGTAAGGCAATATGATTTTTTGAATAGATGGTACGCAAAATGGTCCTTGATACTCGAGTCTCATGATCTGGAGACCCTGACTGTAAGGGAAGATACTGTATTTATTGGAAGACATAGTTCGATTTACGTTCCTCACATGAAGTTCTATTCCTCGGCAATATTTCGCCCTGACACTGAAGATTTTATTTTTGCAACACAGGTATCACCAAGAGCTGGTCGCTTGTATCCAACCCAACATCATGTGTTTCGACTCGATCCCAAAACCCTTGAACAAGAAGAAATCTCCGTTATTCCTCCAATCAGGCTCGCGGACCGAACCCTCTATCACGAACAAAGTGGGTTCTACTTTTCCAATCGGGATAGAGGAGTGGATGTCTTCGACTCGCAGTTGAACAAAACACACACCCTTCTTCCCGGAATTTCCCTCTCCAACATTCGTCTGACACCCGATGGCCGCCACCTGGTGGCGAGCGCACCCAACCGGTTCTATATTGTCGATCTCAACCAGCCTGATCTCCATGTTAGGCTCACCCTCGACCGATTGTTGGGCCGAAGATTACATCTGCCCCCCGATCGAAACTGGGACGGGGCCATCGATGCGGCGGATCTCTTCCACACCTTGGAATGACCCCATTGCGGATGAGGGAAAATCGCCCCGTTTGCTTGGCATGTTCGCCTCCCAATTCAGGGATGTGGAGCCATCATTTTCAAGGTGGGGTGGATTGTTAAAATCGATCATGCGTTTCGCCGTTCTCAATGCCTCGGCGACTCGATGATTTAATGGATAGATTCATTTGCTCAATAAATCATCCACGTCGACGGCTGGGTGGCATCGTGTTCGAGCACCGCCTCCTCGATCAACTCCAGCGCGCGAAGGACAACGGGCCAGGTTGGCTTTGCATCTGCCAGGGCAGTCATCACGATCCCGTAGGTTCCCAACTCGCGGTCGAGAAAGGGGGCGGTGCCGAATGCCCCAGGGCTGAGGGCCTTCTGCACGCGACCATTAGCATCTTCCCGCAACACCCATGTACCGAAGGCGTAGTCGATACGTTCGAGATCCCCTGGCAGATCCAATTCGTCACCCCACGGTGTGTAGAAGGTCGGTAATCCGGCGGTGTAGTTTTGAAACATAATCTCGATCGATTCCTGGGTGAGAACCTGGGTGCCGTCGGCGGCGCGACCTTGGCCCAGGAGCATTTCAAGAAAGGCCAGATAATCGTTTGCGGTCGATTCCATTCCACCTCCGATTGCGGGATTCGGCGCAAAGTGGGTGTAGCTGGAGTTTGTCATGCCCACCGGCGAGAAGACCGTCTGTGCGGCGAGGTTTTCCCACGTATCCTCGAAAACGACTTCCATCATCGCGCCTGCGGCCTGCATTCCCGAGCCGCCATAGCCAAGCTGGTTGCCCGGGAGAAAACCCATGAGGGCTTCCTCGGCAATAAGCTGGGCGGATTCCTGCAGATCGTGTTCATCGCTGAGCGAATACATGGGAATACCGCTTACTCCGGTGACCAGTCCATCGCGGATGGTGAAGGCGTGCATCGGCGTGATGAGAGCCTTGACGGGGCGATTGTAAGCAGGAAGGACGGTCGAGATCGGCTGGTCGAGGTCGAACTCTCCGGTCTCAGCGAGCGCGAGCATGGCGGCACCACTGACCCACTTTGTGGCAGAAGCAATGGGGAGTTTCCTGTTCGCCCCCACATCACCTCGCGAAAAGGTGTGGATCGTCTCGCCGTGGCGACGGACTTCGAGGTACACGCGGGGCGCTCCAAGGGAGAACCAGACATTTTCATTCGCCGCCAAATGTGTTTCGAGGTCGCTGAAATCATAGGCGGATGCGAAGGATGGGATGCAGAACGTGAAGCTTGCGGCGAGAACAGCCAGTTTGAGAGCACGCTTCACCGTTCCCTCCAAGAGTCGAGAATACTTCCCTCTGTCCATGTTTGCAGGCAATTTGGAATCCGGTGGCAGGATTGCAGGCAATGCAACAATCGCACGACTATACAGTCAGAGCGCAGAGGTCAAACGCATTCGACGTGACAGACCTGCTGGAGATCATGGAAGGGGAGCTTTCCACACCGGGAGTTTTTATATTCTGAGTGGTCAACATTCGGCCAACACTGGGACACAATGAAACCTTGGACCGAATGAAACAGCTGTGAATGATTGATATTATTGAAGTTGAATGGGGCGGGCGAGGGGACTTGAACCCCCGACCCCAGGAATCACAATCCTGTGCTCTAACCACCTGAGCTACGCCCGCCACCGGGGCACGGCGGAAGAGAATTCTCCCGCGCGAAGGGGCAGGACTGTAGGGAGCACGGCGGGGGGAACTCAAGGCTTTTCCAATCCTGCCGGGTGACTTTTTTCAGCGATGGAATCAGCCACCCCTCACTGCCTCCCGCCACGCTCCAATGGCGGATTTCACCCGGCCCGGTGCTGGCACAGTAATCGCCCTAATAAGCCGTGGGTGGGAAATCGCCTTGCCACACGGCCGACACTCGTCATTATTTGCCCATGCACGGCCCGGTAACAGATCCCCGTCCCTGCGATTAAATTCCACGAACTCCCCCTTGGAGGCCCCAACGCCCATGGCTGATAAGGACAGCAAGCTCCCAGAAAACGCCCCCGGCAAATTCTATGTCGATGACCAGTGCATTGACTGCGATGCCTGCCGCGCAACCGCTCCCGACAACTTCGAACGTGAAGACGAAAAGGGTTATTCCTACGTCATCAAGCAACCCGGAGACGAAACGGAATACCAGCTTTGCATTGATGCAATGGAAGGTTGCCCGGTCGAGGCCATCGGAGACGACGGCGAGGACTGATCACGGCGATGTCCCCGGTGCGGGGCGCGTGAGGGACTGATAATTTGTCCCCCGCGCCCCCCAGCCGGAACCCTTC
>JAFIGB010000492.1 GCA_020831705.1 Candidatus Sumerlaeia bacterium
GGGGGGGGGGGGCCCGGGGATTCGCATTCCAAGGGCGGACCCTGACACGGCCATGATTTTTCAATGCCCCGACAACTTTCGGACCCCCCACCATCATCACTTGCGCCCAGGCTTTCCACCCGTATATATCAGTGAAGTCCCCCCATGGGTCCTTTCCCGGTGGGGTGGCCTCAAGTTCCAACCCGGATGATTTGCAAGAAAATGACAAGAAACACGGCAGGGGAACCGCTTACATGCCTGGACCTATTTTGCGGCTGTGGAGGGTTCAGTCTTGGGATGATCCGCGCAGGATTTCATGTTCTGGCAGCAATCGACTTCAATCCCCAGGCAATCGCAGCAGCCAGGGAAAATCTTGGTGATGGTGGAACGCTCGCCAAGGTTTCAAAAAAGCTGAATCCGATCAAACATATACTCAACGAGGACATAACAAAGTTCACTCCCAAAGAGTTGGAGAAAATCATTGGGACGAATTCCGTTGATGTGATTGTGGGAGGGCCTCCCTGTCAGGGATTCAGCAATGCCCGCCAGCGTGACGGTGCCAACCACGGGACGCGTCGACTCGTCGAGGATGAGCGACGACAACTGTACCAGGAATTTTTCCGGTTCGTCGATCACTTCCGCCCCAGGATTTTTGTCATGGAAAATGTTCTCGGGATTCGTAGTGCGGCCGGTGGGGAATACTATACGCGGGTGAGGAGCGAAGCCTCCCAATTGGGCTATCGGGTTCGCCCCCAAATCGAGGATGCCTACCGCCTCGGAGTTCCACAAAAACGTCGTCGCCTATTATTCGTAGGTGTGCTGGAGGATTTGCCCATTTACTTTCCCCCCGAAGTTCAGCCGGTAGAAGACAGGGCGGTAAGTGGGACGAACCTGGGAGCTGCCTTGGGCGACCTCCCAAAGTTAAAAGCCGGGGATGGGGTTCACAATGCCGATTACGATCATGACTTGAGGAAAAAGGCACTGGAAAAGTATTCCGATGCAGACAATTACCTCCACAAGGTTCTTGAAATTGATAAGGCGAAAGATCTGAACGCCCATGTGGCGCGTCCACACAACGAAACTGACATCAAGTGCTTCAAATCCCTGAAGGAGGGGGAGAATTCTGCAACCGCACTCCGTCGCAACCCGGATTTGAAATTCCCCTACAATCGGGACAATTTCAAGGATCGTTACACACGCCAACACATGAACAAGCCCTGCTCCACCATCGTTGCCCACCTGAGCAAGGATGGTCTGATGTTTATACATCCCAAAGAGCACCGCTCCCTGACACCTCGGGAAGCGGCCAGGATTCAGAGCTTCCCCGACTGGTTTATATTCCCCGAAGCTCGCACCCACTCCTTCCGCATGATCGGGAATGCAGTCCCCCCCCTTGTCGCGGAAGCTGTGGGTATTGAAATAAGGGAACAGCTGAAGGCCTTGGGTGCGAACAGAAATAAAAAGTCCATCAGTACTCAAAATATCCCAACCAACGATAAGGCAGCTGCAGTTATCCTGGCTTCAATCATAGACAAAGACCGACGTGCTCTGAGGGTCCTCTCCGTCCCCGATCTCCTCACTGCATGGAACGCCGTATTTTATTTCTACCAGGGACTTCATCCCGATGAATGCGATCACGGGCGGGATACAAACGATCAACTTCCGGATCATCCCCTCGTGTATCAGGTGGACGAACGTATATTTATACCGAGGTTTTCTGCAAGTGGTTGGCCGGTGCACCTTGTCCCCCTTCTCGACGAGGTCAGGAGAAGGTACGCCAACAATGAAATCAGCAAGGTGGACTTCTATCCGGTTCATGCCCTGCAGGCCGGTGTCGAATACCGGGAGCGATTGCCTTGCACCATCAAGTAAACAGCCAACAACCGGTCTCCGAGAATGCCGCGCCACATGCTGGTGCCAGGAACTCAGGACAGAGCAGGCAAAGTGAAAAAGACGAGATTGAGTGAATTCATTCTGTAAATTCTAGTTGCAGCGCAATAAATAATGCCTCTACCGTTTGGCTAAATCGTTGATGGGAGCCAACCTTGCGATCATGATTAATTGGCACTTTAACACACAATCACCCACAGGCGTGCATCGTGCAGCCAGCGCGGATGACTATTTCTCCACTACAATGGAAAACCCTGCGGAGCCACTTGTTCGGGAGGGGGCGCAAAACTCCCTTGATGCCAAAAGTGATGGACCTAATCATCAGCCTGTTCGAATAAAAATTACGCTTTCTGGTTCAAGGTCGGCAGCAAAGCCAGAGGACGTTTCCCCCTTTTTCAATGAAAACTTTTGGCGACATATTCAAGGCGACAGAAATGGACTCTATAACCCACCGGGGCCAGGTGATAAATGTCCTTATCTTGTTTTTGAGGATTTTGGAACCACTGGGTTGACCGGTAATGAGGACGAGTTCAAACTGGGAACCATCAAAAACCCGTTTTTTTATTTCTTTCGTGCCGAGGGTCTTTCGGACAAGGAAATCAAGGAACGGGGAAGATGGGGGATGGGAAAAAGTGTCTTCAGGCTGTGTAGTCGGGTTCGTTCCTGGTTTGGTTATACAACCCGACGTTCTGACGGAAAGACACTGTTAATGGGTAGGACAGTTCTTGCGCCAAGAACGCTGGACGGTGCGGATTACACACCGGATGGGTACTTCGGAAAATCATTAGATCCGAATACACCAATTCTACCGATCGGTGAGGAAAACAAGGAGCTTCTAACATCCTTCAATCAAGTATTTAGTCTATCGAGATCAGGTGGCCAATTTGGGACGAGTGTGGTTGTTCCCTGGTATAAGGACG
The DNA here is from genome assembly GCA_020831705.1 of Candidatus Sumerlaeia bacterium. GTDB lineage: Bacteria > Sumerlaeota > Sumerlaeia > SLMS01 > SLMS01 > JAFIGB01. The sequence goes on from JAFIGB010000492.1 coordinate 2,790, forward strand.
ATGAGATAGATTTTGCAGGACTAAGAGGATATGCGGTAAAACACTACTTTCTACCAATAATTCGCAACCGATTGTTCTTTGAGTTGGAAGAGTTGGGTGGTGAAATGGCCAAGATAGACAGAGCTTTTATCGAGGATTGGGTTGAAGGGGTACAGGTTGATAGTCAGGAGGATGAGCGGATCAAGGCAGCGGTTCGCCTCGCTCTTTGGGCGGAAAGTAAGGAGACCCCCACGCATGAGTTGGAACTTGATGGTGGCGACCACTTCTACGATTGGTCGGGAGTTGACAATGAAAATGAACTTTGGAGAAATGCCAAAGAAAAGCATGAAAATTGCGAGCCTCTATTTTTTCGGATCCCAATAAAAATCACTGCGAAGAAGCCGGACAGATCAAAAGGAATGACGAGGGAGTCCTTTTTCGACGTATTACTTCAAAAAAATATCGGCCTCGGAGACAACAAGCCACTCTTCATCCGGAATGACCTGTTAATTCCAGAAGTCAGGTCCAAGTCGCCAAGAGATGTTGTCGCATTGGTTGTTATTCAGGATGAAACCTTGGCGGAAGTTCTCGGAAAGGCTGAGAATCCAGCACATACAGAATGGGTACTGAACTCGAGTCAAAGCAATGCGTCGGGATTAAAGTTTAAAGATTGCTATCTCCATGCACCCGGCATATTGAGACAGGTGCAGGATGCCCATGCACAAATTATCGATCTTCTGTTCGTGAACAGGGTCGAAGAGGATCCATCCCTGTTGTTGGATTTCTTTTCCATTGATAGGGAAGAGGACTCAAAAACAAAAAAACGCCGAAAAAGCCGAAAGGAGGAAAAACCGGGCGGGGATGAATCCCAGGAGCCACCGGATATTCCTGCCGCAAGACCCAAAAGGTATAGAATCCATCAGCAGGAGGGTGGGTTTGCGGTAACGTCCGGAGACTTGGGTTCTGCATTGCTTTCAAGAATTAAAGTTTCTGCAGCCTATGCAGTGCGACGGGGAGACCCATTCAAGGCATTTACCAAGGATGTGAAGAATCGTATTTACGACTTTGACTTCAGAAAACCCGCAATTGATGTTTCCTTGGATGCCGTGGAGGAGATTGGTCGTGATGCGAATGAGTTAAGGCTCAAGGTGCTTGAGGAGTCATTCAGGGTTGAAGTAACAGGTTTCGACCCAAACCGGGATCTGAAGGTCAAGGTTGATGTCTGGGAGGCGGATGATGACAGTTAGAACCTTCAACTATACAAAAAGAAAAAAAATTGAGCGGAAGCATGTAAAGGTATATGTGACTGAGGGTGAAGATGGGGCACATTTCGATGCCACCATTAAAATCGCAGATTACAACTTCCCACCTGAATCCAGAATCTATGTCGAAGCGTATCGTCGCACATCATACATGAGGTTTGATTTCGGAACGGTTGGCAATAACAACCCACCAAGCGACAGGCGACTGCTGGACTTTGATTTTCCCCAGGATATTCTTTATCGCGTCAAAGTGATTGATGTCACGGGTAAGGACGGTAGAATTCTTGGCGAGGCAAATGGTATAAGAGGGGCCATTGCAGGGACAGATGATGATGACAGATTGCCATTACTCCCAGTAAAGCCGGAGGATCTTGGGCACGAAATTTGGAAGGTTGATTTTGATGCCCATGGTACAACCCGTCTCCTTGTAAACTCCAAAATCCATGGCTGTATGAACATCGCCAGGACACCCTTGTTCATAGCGATGGTGTACCCCCAAGTTTTACGTGAAATCCTGTTCAGGGCCTTGCTTCATGATTCCGAAAGCCTTGACCTTGAAGATATGTTGGATTGGAGGGCACAATGGATTAAATTTGCATCAGAACTACCTGGCTCCAGGTACCTTTCCCAAAATGAGCAAGACGAGAATAAAATCGTATGGATAAATGAGGCGGTCGCAGCTTTTTCCAGAAAGCATCGTTGCTTGGACGCCTACAAGTCTATTCGGAATGGTGGGAGAACATGACCAAACTTCGACGATTTAATGAAGATGGCTTGGATTACTTTTCCAACTATTTGGACGAACTTCGTGATTACCCATCACTTTCACCACCCCCTGATTTGCTTGAATCCGGCCATTTTGCAGAATTGGTGGGAGAGGGGATCTCACTCGATAGGGAGGACTTTGAAACAAGGTTTGATCTGGCAGAATATCTATACAACCAGCTTGACCCAATTGGCGAGCAAATTCTGGAACACGATACTCACATGTGGTCCTGGATAGCCTTCCGCTATTTTGAACATATCAGAATCCCGAAGTCGAACCCCAAAACACCAGGAGCAAGGGCGAGGTATATTCCTGAGCCAGGAAACTATCTCCGCAACTACCGCCATATGATTGCTGGGCCATATTACGTTTACCGCTGTCACGCTGACGTACCGGAGCGCGCACGTGTGCTACTTTGTACAAATTTAAACACGGCTGGAGACTTTTACGAACAGGTTGCCAGTCGACAGGAAATGATGACAAATCCTGCATTCCTTGATGTTGCATCACAATTGTACCTCGATCCGGATACAGGTAGGTTGAAGCCGGGAGCAGGAGGGAAGGGACAGGGGTCTGCACGCCGCTTGGCAGCGATTTGCAATCAATTTGATCTTACATTTGATTTGTATGGAATGACCGGTGAATCGATTCTATCACTTTTGCCCGGAGAGTTCGGCAAATATAGATAGCGCGATATTTTGAGTAATTGGGGTGGTTTGAGTGACTGACGTCTTCTCCAAGAAAAAGCGCTCCCAGGTAATGTCGCGGATTCGTGGCGGGGGGAATGTGAGCACGGAGAAACGCATGATTCAACTCCTTCGTCAGCACAAGATTACCGGGTGGCGCAGGAACTGGCCGTTGCCCGGCAAGCCGGATTTTTCCTTTCCAAAGCGCAGGGTCGTCCTCTTTGTTGACGGATGTTTCTGGCATCGTTGTCCGAAATGTTACCGCAAACCCGCAACAAATGCGGAGTTTTGGGAGGCGAAGATTGGCAGGAATGTGGAGCGTGACAGGGAGGTTGGGAGGGAACTCAGGCAAAGGGGGTGGACGGTTTTGCGTGTGTGGGAGCATGAGTTGAAGACCGGCCTTCCCCGCCGGGTGTTTCGTGTGCTGGGGAATTGAATTGGTCACTTGGGGGGATGAATAAATGCAGGGTGTCGGCGGGTTTT
>JAFIGB010000116.1 GCA_020831705.1 Candidatus Sumerlaeia bacterium
CCCCTGCTTGCATGAAAATGCAAAACATGAAAAAAAATGTTCCCGGGGACTGGAAGGGAGCAACCCCATGAACCCAAAAACATGCACGTTGACGCCACCGCTGCCGGGACTAGCCTGATGGCGATGGGGGCTGAAATGGCACCAAAAGTCAGGGTTTTTCTCTTTACCTACAAACGCGCCCACCTGCTTCCACGGGCACTGGACTCGCTCCGCAACCAGACGTTCACCGACTGGGTCTGCGAGGTACACAATGACGACCCGGACGATGATGAGCCGCGGCGCATTGTGGAGGCGACCAGCGATTCCCGCATCTCCTACGTCCACCACGAGAAAAACCTCGGGGGACTGGCGACATACAACCTCATGTTTCGTCCAATGGACGAACCCTTCGCCACCCAGCTGCACGATGATGAATGGTGGCTCCCCACCTTTCTCGAACGCATGGTCGACACGCTGGAGGCCCATCCCGATGCCGCTGTTCTGACCTGCAATCAGCAACACCACGAGGAAATGCCCGACGGATCCTGGCGCGATACGGGAAGGACAACCTTCCCCCCCGATTCCCCCCTGATCAAGGTCCACTGGCCCCATCATCGCCAGGTTCTCGGGGCCTTTCACGCCGACGGGGCCATGATGACGCGCACCAACCTTACCGCCGACTGGACCCTTCCCGAGGCCTACGGATTCAGTGGGTCGGAGGCCGCCCGGGAGCGCATGATGCCATCGCCCATGCTGATCCTTGGCGAACCACTGGCGGTCTTCGCCGTGACCCGTTCCACCGCCCGGGTGGGGGGTCCGATTTGGGGAGCAAATCAGATCATGCTGGCGGGAACCTTTCTGAAGGCGGTCAGGCTTCCCCGCCGCCACATGAACGAACTCCTCAAGCGCCGCCGACGCCGTCCCCGGGGAACGAACACCTTTCTCCTCGCGGCCCTCCTTTTTCCCGGGGCGCGGTATCTGCTCCCCGCCTTCACAGCCGGCGACTGGGCTTTTTTCCTCGCCTCGGTTGCACGCCACCCGGGAAGGATGCTGGCGACGGTGCGATCGTTGCACGCGCGGCGCGAAGTTGTCGACTTCCTTCACCATCACACCGCGAGGCGCGCCGCCGAATCACCCGGCCCGCCCGATTTCGAAACCTTCTTCAGGGAGTTCTGAATGTCCGGTCGTCACAGATTCCTCAGCCGCTCCCATTGGAGATCCGTCGCCACCGACCTGCTTTGGCGTCGTCTTTCACCCTCGTGGACCCTTCCCACCGACCTCCGTATAGACATCACCTGCGAAGCCGAGTGGATCATCTACAATGACATTTTCGTGGACCGGGAATACGAGACGGCATTTGCCGCCATGGAATCCTTCCTGAAGTCCCACAACGGAAACGCTCTCGTCCTGGACCTGGGGGCGAACGTGGGCTTCTTCACCGCCGCAACCATCGATTACATGCGCCGCAGGGAACTCGATGCCATGGCCTTGGAGATATACGCCTTCGAGGCAAGCTCCCATCTGGCGGAACGCTTCCGCGAGCGCACCCTCCCCATCGCCAAGCCGCCGGTGATCCACCTGAAGCAGGGGCTCGTGGGCAGGCGTGAGGGAAGTGCCGGGTTCTCCGAGGGTGACTTCCACATTGGCAACCGTGTCCATGGCACTGAAAACCAGGTTGTCTATATCGATGTGGAGAAAAGCATTCCCGCCGATCTTCCCATCGCCCTCCTGAAGTGCGACATTGAGGGAAGTGAAGAGGAATTTCTCGAAACCTACCCCGCGTTGCTCCAACGCTCCCACGCCGTCCTCATGGAACTCCATGACGAGCGCTGCAACACCGACCGGTGCCGCCAGTTGGTCCAGGAGGCGGGGTTTGCTCCCTCCACCATGATCAAGCGCATGAAGACGATGAGCGTGGAACTTTTCACACGGTCGTGATCCCACAACCGCATCGGGAATGAAAACGTCAGCTTGAAGAATACGTCAGACGCGGACGGCTTTCGTCGTCCCGGCAACGTATTGCCCGGGCGTCAGTGCCGTGAGGCGCTTGAAGTGGCGGGAGAAGTGCGCTTGGTCCACGAAGCCGGTCTCGGTGGCCACGCGGGCGCATGGCATCCCGAAGCAGAGGAGGGACTTGGCCTGCTGGACCCGGTATTGGATCAGGTAATAATGGGGCGACGTGCCCACCATGCGGGAGAAATCGTGGCTGAACCGGGAAAGGCTCATGTCGGCCACCTTGGCCAATTCGTCCAGTTTGACTCCGTGACGGTAATTGTCGTGGATGTAATCAATGGCCCGGCGAATGCCGAAACGGAATGACCGTGCATGGGGCGTGGGCGCGAAGGTCGCCTCCTTGTGCTGGAGGAGTCGCTCGAAAAGCCCCTGAAGGGGAACCTCGGTTTCCTGGGAGGGGGTCTCCAGCAACTCGTCATGGAGGTCGGAAATAAAGGCGGAAAATTCCCGGTCGCCCAAAATCGGGTTCTGAAGGGCAACGTATCCACTTTGGCCGGGATTAAGGCTTTCAAGGATGCGGCGTGCCATGCCCGAGCTGACCTCGATGCCGCGGTAAACGGTCCCCTGGGCGGGGATCTTCAGCGTGCGGAACTTCACCGGCTGGCCGGGGCGCAGGAAGAGAATGTCACCGGGACGGTACTCGCAGGGCTTCCCACCAATATCGAAAATGGAATGGCGGTCACTGACGGCGAAGAGGAAATTCTGGGAAATTTCCACGGGAACCTCGGGAAGGAGGTAGCTGCGACGGATTTTCTCAATCCGCCCTCCGTGGGAATCGAGCCAACGCACTTCGCAGTGAACAATTTTATTTTCTTTTGCCATCCTGTTGGGCCCTGGTTTCTTGGTGATGTTCCTCGACACGAGGTCGGGATGATGAATTGGAAGATGAATCCCCATGACCCCTCCGGTCAAGCAATCCACGGCAAGGAAATCCACAAACTGTACCTTGTTGGGAGAAATGTACAAAAAAGGGCCCCAAATACCCCGCTTCTGGAGGAGAAAAACCGGTTTCTCCGTGACCGGGCAAATCCCTTTGGTTTATTCATCCCGCCATGAGAGGAGGTGAAGATGAAGCCGTCCCGTCATGCCTTCACACTTATTGAACTTTTGATCGTCGTCGCAATCATCGCCATCTTGGCTGCCATCGCCGTCCCCAATCTTCTGGAAGCGCAAACCCGCGCCCGCGTCAGCCGCGTGAAAGCCGATCTGCGTACCATCGCCACCGCCATTGAGAGCTACACCGTCGACAACAATCGCCCGCCCCATGATGGTTTCTTCGGCGAACCCCATTGGGGATGGGTCAATGCCCAGCGCCAATTGACCACCCCGATTGCCTACATGACGACGATCCTGCGCGACCCCTTCCAGGATCCCGAGTTCGATGACACCACCTACCCGGGGCACACTCATTTCCTTGATGGCCCCCTTGGCAGGAAGAACCACGCCTACGATTACGGCAGCGCCATCTGGCACGGTGTTCCCCAGGGGAACAGCCCCGGATTCGTGCGAAATTTTCGCTTCAGCCCATGGAAAATCGGAAGCGCCGGGCCGGACCTTCGGTTTGTCAACGAGGGGAGCAACTACGGAATGGGGGAATTTTATGATCCAACAAACGGCACTGTCTCGGCTGGCGACATTTATCGCTCCCGCCTGGGCCAGCATTGACCCCGTCAGTCCATCGCCCGCTCAAGACGTTCGTCCCGGGGGAGGTTGTCCAGAAAGGTACTCTCCGGTTTGTTGATGATCAGTTCGGGATCATGAAAAGGAAAGAAGGAGCGGAAGTCACCCGAGACCGCTGCTCCCACCATGGTCGAGAACCCCAGCATCACCGCAAGGACACAGGAGGATCCGAGGCTTGAGGATTGAAAGTCGGGTAGGATTGCGGGAAGGCCGTAGTGAACGAGCAGAATCCCCAAAAGCACAGTTATTGCAATGGGCGGAAGCATATAATCCACATTGAGCATGGAAAGGTCCGCCAGGGTGTACCCAAAGAGCACGGGAATTGGGGCAAAGAATGCCAGCAATATCCACGACGACATCCCCCCCACGCGGACGTTGGAGCGAAGCACAATGGAGCCGAGGAGCACCAAAATAGCCCCCAGAATAAAGCTGACCAATAGATACGTCAGTGATGGAATTGCCACGCGGATCTCCTTGATAGGCAACGACCCCGGTTTCTAAACCCAATGAATCTTCATTGCGCAGACCAAAGCAAATGGAATTACGGTCTGACGGGCACCCGGGGAGGTGGATTACCAAAGGCGAAGGGCAGTAATTGCCCTCCGTACCCAGTTCTGGCTCAAGCGCCGAATTGCCTCGATACTGGTGTGGGAGACGGATTGCTCCTCGCTGGGAGGAAGTGTCTGCCAGTTGCCAGGCCCCACAAGTCGATTCAGTGCCTCGACCGTGGCCGGGCAGTGGAGGATGCGGCTGGCGGCAATTCTCCGGAACGCCCGCCCCGGCTCCACCGGCATCCACTTCATTTTAATCGTGGTCGTCCCGGGATACTGGCGGACCAGTTGCCCAAGGGGCTTCCAGTGCTCGGCGGGCATGGAGCAAAGATCCAGAAGGAGGCTCCCCGCCTGGCGGGAGTCCTCCATGGCCCGGGGAATGGTCTGCAATCCCACCAGGTCAAGTCGCCACTGAAAGTTTTCCCGCTCCAGCCGCCCTGTCAAAAGGGCCGGCCTCCCCGCCAGATCACGGGAGGCCAGTCGCTCCCCCACTTCCCCGGTTGCACGAATCAGGCAGCCACCCACATCGCAAAGCACCAAACCGGGCACCCGGCTTGAGGACTCCACCGGGCCGACAACACCGAGAAGCGTCATAACCTGGCCGTCATCACGTTGATGGAGGGTCCGGGCGGGGCGAACCTTGGCGGCGCGGAGAAACTGCTCCTCCTCGGTCGACAGGCTTTCACGGACCACGGCGTGGCAAACCTCCCGCTCCTGGGCAAGAAGGTCCTTCGGGTCATCCGAACCAGCCACGGGTGCACCAACCTGCTGCTCCCACCACTGGGTATCCTGACCGAAAAAGGAGAGATCATCGGGCTGCTGCCGTCCGGGAGCCAGACGTGGAGCGATTTCCTCCAACTGGGCCATGATGATGGACCGGGGTTTCCCCATATTGTCGAAGGCGCCCGATTTAACAAGTGCCTTCACTTGACTCAATTTGAGGCGATTTCGGTCCGTACGCTGGACAAGCTCGAGAATATCAGCGAAGTGAAGCTCCCGGCGCTTGAGGGTGATTTCCTCTCCGGCGGCCGGCGTCATGGCCTCAACGATCATGAAACCCGGACGGAGGGTGTCGCGCTCGACCGTCCAGTTCCACGACGAATAATTAATATCCACATCGGCGATGGGAATTCCCCGGGAGCGGATTTCCTCAAGCAGCAGTGCTGTCCTGCGCCCGTTGCCATTCACGCGGGACAGCGCCGCAGCAAAAAACGCCAGCGGGCGGTGGGCCTTGATCGCGGCGCAGACATGGGCCAGAAGGAGGGTGGCGAAATCCGGTTCGGGAATGTCGGTCTCCCCATTGGAGGAGCGAAGAAGTTTTAACAATTGATGGAGATCACCGGGTTGGCCCTGGCGAAGGCGACGGCGCACGGAGGGGGCCTCCAGGGGCGCAATTCCTCCGGTGTTTCCCTCGCGCAGTAGACGAAATGTCGCCGGGTCGGTGATCGGTGTTCGCTCGGGCGCGTACTGAAATTCCCCCTGCTCCCGGGCAAGTTCGGTGGCGTGGCCGATGAGGTCGAGCAGCTCGGGATGGGTAAAGGAAAGACGGCCATGGCGCATGCGGCCGAGTTCCTCGCTGGACCATTCACAAATATCGACAACCACACCGCGCCTCCCCTCGATGGGGAAGAAACGCCGTGGAACCATTGTGTCGAGGGGTTCCCCACCAAAGGTGAACTGGTGGGGCTCGATGGCGAGTTCCTTCGCCCTCCCCTCCAGACGGCGGGACATCCAGGCCAGAACCTGGTCACTTTCGAGGGGTAAATCCAAGGAAGGCAGGAAGGTCACCGGCTGGTTTCTCACCGCCTCCTTTTCCGAAAGAAAGGAGTTCTTTCTCAGCGTCGTGGTGACCCGGCGGGCATCATGCCCGATCTGCATGGAAACGACCTCGACGGCCTGGGTGAACTTCCACGACTGCCATGCACCCACCCGGGTTGCCTGGCCATTGAAGAGGCGCTGGAGGGCATCGAAGGCCTGCTCCTCCTGCATTTCCGGGATGGAAAGTTCGAGGAGGGGAAAGGGGCCGGAGGCGAGGCCCGGGGAAAGCTCGAAGGGAAGATCAAATTTCAGGGGGTCCAACCGGGTCAGACCGAGGAGCGAGGCAATGAGCGAATGCGTCAGAATTCCCGCACCGGGTCCGCGCTGGATGCCCTCGCCTTCCAGCTCCTCATGGAGACGGACCAGCGTCACAACAGCATCGGCAAGACCCGCCTCGACAATCTGACGGAACTCCCGGTCGAGGCGCTCCTTGTATCGCGAAGGCAGGTCGCCGTATCGCTGGGTGGCGATGGAGAAGGCGCTGTTCCAGATGAAGGAATTCGCATCAACCCCGCGATGGAACTCATGAACGGGGAAGCGGCGTGCAGGTTGGGGCAGGGAAAACCCGGCGCAGGTTTCAGCGATGTCGAAGGTGAGAGCAAGTGCCTCGGGGAATGTCTTCCACCGCTCCGCAACCAGCGCACGGGGCTGGAGGTAGGGGCGTTCTGCGAGGGGCCGGACAAGATCCCCCAGTCGCGTGGTTGGCTGGGGAGGAGGAGTCAGCTTTTCATGAAGGAGGCGAAAAATCGGGTCGTCGGCGGGATGAGCGACCTGAACCTTGGGAACAACAACGGTGCGAAGCCCGAAATATCCCGCGACGGTCTGCAGGGCGGATGCCTCGGCAGGGGCGGTCTCTGGGGCGTTGGGAGGCAATTCAATGACGAGAAAATCACTCCCGAAGGCATCACGGGCGCTCCCGACGAGGGCCTCGGCGCGTTCGAAATCGCCGTTTCTGACCAGCTGGGTCAACTGACCGTGTTCGCCACCAAGAAAGAGAAAGAGGCCGCGGGGATCCTCCAGAAGACGGGCAAAATTCAGGCAGGGAGGGCGGTTGGGGGATTCGACCGTACGCGCCTGGTTGACCAACCGCACCAGGGTCTTCCAGCCCTGCTCATTATAGACAAGCAGACGGGCCCGGTAATGGGTCCCCCGAAACTGGGTTTCCCCGTGGGGAAGGACGCCTATTTCAGCGCCGAAAATCGGCTTGAGCCCGGCACGGGCGGCTTCGAGGGAAAACCGCGGTGCGCGGCCGAGGGAATTGAGGTCCGTCAGGGCCAGATATCCCTGCATGTCCCGGGAGGCTTCCCAACAAAGCTCCTCAACCCGGGCGATGGATTCGCCGAGGGAGACGTCGCTTCGGGCGCCAAGGTGAACGAAGGGAATCGAATCTGGCTGCACTCTTGGTGGTGGCTCCCTTCAGGGATGGGATCGAAATTTGGCCGGGGTGGCACGATCAGCCCAATGAGTTGGGCAGGATCGGCAACACTGTCAAGATACGAATCCGCAGAAAGCGAAAATTTTGCGATACATCAAATACCTCAGTCGCCCTTGGAAAGCATCGCCCGAATCTTCATGTCGGCAAGCTCCTGCTCGGTGCGCCGTTGTTCATTCTCGGCGGCTTCCAAACGGCGCTGCAGCGTGTCACGCTCGCGTTCCGCCTGCCGGGCACGGCGAACCATTGCCTCCGCCATCATGCCCTCCTCCACATCCGCGGAGGATTTGTCAGCAACAAGTCGACTTTCAAACGGCAGGGCGATGGGGTAAAAGGAACGCCAGACATACCCCCCCATCACTCCGATGAGGAGAATCAGGGAGACCTTGATCGCAGTAAAAAGCAGGGAACCCACCCCTCCACCCGCCGATCCACGACGTGGGGCGGAGGAACTGGTCCTGCGGGGTGTCGTTTTTTTTCGTGGCGCCATGGGTGTGACCTTCCTTCCGGTGATCATTCGTCACACCGGAATCGCTCCACGGGGCCAACACTGTCAACATGGGATTGGAGGTGTTACCGGGAATTAACGGCAGGCCAGAAACGGAGGAAAATCTCCGTCATCACACGCCGAAAATCCACCCCACCCAATAAAAAACCACGGAGTTCCTGACCGTGCTTACCTCGTGGTCGGAACTCCGTGGAGGGGTTGTCTTGAGCTTGATTTCCGCCGTGTCGCTCAGGAGCGGGAAAGCAGGGTGGCGGGATCAATGGGGGGAAGGCTCACCATCTCGTATATCCGGGCGGCGCGTTCCTCCAGTTCGGCATTGTTGACGGTAAGAAGGCGATCGAGGCTGAAATCCTCGACCACGAAGGAGGCCATGCAGGTTCCCGCAAGAACGCCCCGGACAAGGTTGTCGTCGGTCACTTCACCAAGACGGGAAAGATACCCCACCATGCCGCCGGCAAAGGAATCCCCGGCCCCGGTGGGATCCTTGATGTTCTCAAGGGGGTAGGCGGGGAAGTAGACGATGCGGTCCTTCTGGAACAACAGCGCCCCATGTTCCCCCTTCTTGAGGACGATGGTGCGGGGACCGAGCTTGAGCAGGTCCCGGCCGCATTCGATCAGATTGACCTTCTCGCAGAACTGGCGGGCCTCCTGATCATTGACCAGCAGGATATCACAACGCTCGACCACCTTCGTCAGGAGCTGCTTTTGCCCCTCAATCCAGTAGTTCATCGTATCAACGGCAACCACCCGGGGGTTGGCGATCTTGTTGAGCACATCCAGCTGCAGGGCGGGGTGAATATTGGCGAGAAAGACAAATTCCGCCTGGCGCTGTTCCTCGGTGAGCTTGGGGCTGAAGTCGGCAAAGACATTCAATTCAGTCGTATGAGTGAAGGCCTGGTTCATGTCGCGTTCGTAATAACCGGACCAGTGGAAGGTCTTCCCCTCAACGGTTTGCAGTCCCGACAGGTCAATATTGCGGGAGCGAAACTTTTCAATGTGGGATCCATTAAAGTCGGTCCCGACAACACCAACAATCGAGACATCGTTAAAATACGACGCCGCCACGCTGGCGTAACTGGCCGACCCACCCAGTGCGGCAGAAACCTTTCCATGAGGTGTTTCCACGCTGTCGAGGGCAACGGAGCCAACAATTAGAGTCTTGGACATGATCAACAGTTTCCTTTGAAGGCCGGGGGACTGCACGGCCGTTGAGTGCTCGGGGAAGGCAACGGACAGCGTCGGGGGGGGTCAACCGGAAGGATGGGGCAGATGTGATTGACAGGCTTTAAACCGGGGCGGGAGGATCGAAACAAGGGCAGAAGGATGCCCCCAATTGACATCTTAATTTGAAAGGAGGTCAAAATGAGCATCACCACATTGAACATGCAAACGCTTCGCGGCCGCCTTTCTGAAATTGGGGTAACCAGAAAGTATCTCGATGAAATGGTGTTGCCTGAATGGTGGGACGACAGGATTGCGGATGACCCATCCGGTCTTTCGGAAGCACAGGGCCTGATCGGGAAAGCACTCGGTCTTAGGAGAGGTTGGTTGGCGGGAGTGGAGGATGACCCCTTTCGCCATTTCGGTCCCACCAAATTCAAGGCCCCCCAGAACGTAACCCCTGAGCAACTGGGCTGGGCAAAAACCATTTCTGCCCGGATTGCGGAAATTGCAGCACATGCAATGCGAGAACTCCCCATCCACTTGCCGATCTCCCCATCCGAACTGAGAGCCACCCTACTTGAAACCAATAAATATGTGACACTGGAAAACCTTGTCGAAACGTGTTGGCAGCTTAATATCCCGGTTCTCCATGTTGGTACATTTCCCGACGGGAGGAAACCGGACGGCCTTGCAGCGTTTATCAATAACCGCCCCGTTATCGTCCTGAACAGGAATGAATCCTCCACGTCATGGATGGGATTCATCCTGGCCCATGAACTTGGTCACATCTGCCTTGGCCATTTGAACGTGGTCAACGGAACGGGACTTCTCGTCGAGGATTCCATGGAGAATATCCACCTTGATGACGAGGATGAGATCGCTGCCAATAAATTTGCCTGTGAAATACTTACCGGAGAACAGGACCCGATCCTTTGTGTGAAGCAGAGGATTTCAGTTAACGGTCTGGTCCGCCATTCAATGGAACTTGGTGAAACTCGAGCCATCGCCCCCGGAGTCATTGCCTTAAACCACGGCAAGCAAAACAACCGGTGGGGCGCCGCAAGAAGTGCGCTCAAAATCATTGAAGGCAATACCGATGCAATATCAATCATTCATGGTGCGATGATCCAACATTTGGACATGTCCCAACTTCCCGACGAGACGGTTGATTACCTATTTCGTATGACCGGTGCGGAATTGGCTGAATGATCTATTTTATCGACCTGGATATTATATTCAAGCTGTCTGCGTATGACCTGATTCCACAGTTCACATCCACTTTTCAGATTGAAGTTGAGGATATTCGCGTCCCGGCATCATTCCGATTCAGAACACTTAAACCGGGACGAAGACTTACCAAACGGTATGGGGAGGAGGCACTGAAGCGGGCGCATGAATTCGTTGATACCATACCCCTTGTAAAGCAGGGAAGTCAGGAAGAGAAAGGACTTTTGGACTCCATCGAAGGGATTGACGCAGGAGAGGGGGAAATCATTTCGGGTACCTTGGAGCAGCCCGAATTCTACTTCATGACGGGGGATAAGCGAGCATTGAGAGCCATCCATCAGGCCGGTGACAGAATCCCAACAATCAGGAAGAGGCTCACGGGAAGGGTCATTATTTTGGAGCAGGTTACCCTGATGATGATAAACAAAATTGGATTTGAATTGGTCCGTGAAAAAATCATCACAAGGCTGGATGTTGATGTTGCAATGCGAAGCACCTTTGGAGGCGGCATGGCGACAACGGAGGAACGCTGCAGGGAAGCCCTCGAAATGTATATCAATCAAGCAAGGAAGGAAACGGGAGACCTCCTTTGGACGAATATTCCGCCCGGATCATCAGCTTGATTCGAGTGGATCGTTTGGGTCCAAAGCCAAATCCAGTGCAAGGATTGGAAGGTCAATGGTTTCAACCTGAACTCCGAAGCGCTTGCTTATCATCAACTCAATGATAGCTTCAGCGTCTATCAGGACAATTGGGACGGCACCGCTTTTGACTGAAGCATCAATTGCACCTCTTGAGAATGAGGTTGTTGAAAAAAACACACCCTGTTCATACTCCCCCTGTATCGCACCTCTGAACTTGTCTATTTCTGGGCGCTGTATGTTACCACTGGCCCATCGCTTGCATTGAAAGGCCACGCGAAAATATGCGAGCCCTACCTTTAGCTTCCCATACCCGTCGATTCCACCATCATTAGAAATTGCAGTCACCTTGGTGTCTTGAAAACCATACACATCCAGCAAGCACTTCGCAAAGAGCTCAAAGGCGGCAGGTTCCATGCACCTAAGCTCCTCGATTGACTTTCGCTTAAAGTTGTCGAGATAACTCTCATGCATCGATTGGATCGACCGAAGGGATGAGACAAGTGTGTCCGGCTGCGTCTCCATATCTTGCGGGGAGTCTAACTTTGGGGCCTCCTGTGGAGACACCTTAATTGGTTCGTCCAGTGGGTAAAATCGGTTCTCGCCAACAAGCTTGAAGTGCTTGGTTGCATTGGCGGACGGGAAGTCCAAACCAAGAGCACGCCTTCTTATTATCGAAAGTACAACCAATTGTGGTTTCTGTGCGCGAAAATGATAAAGACCTTGTTCGATAATGGAGTCGTATGCCTCCCGACATGTCATCGGCTCGCCTTTCTTGCGCATGACATATTTAATGGCCTCCATAATCGTCATTCGAACGTCTCCCCAATAAATTCCACTGATCATCTACCTCGCCTTGAACTTTTCCAGATCCGCAACAATGGGGCGCAGGGCTCCCGTTAGGTCGGGATTCAGCTCCATGGCACGCTTCCAGTGGTTCACGGCATCGGCGTATTCCCCGTCCGCGTAGGCTGCTTCACCGAGGAGGCGTTGGGCGGCGGCGGATTGGGGGTTGCGGGTGGCGGCGATGGTGGCGTGGTGGCGGGTGGCGGAGATATCTCCGCGGGCAAGGGCCGCTGATGCCTGGCCTTCCCGGGCACGGTGGTTGGCGGGGAATTTTTCGGCCATTTTTTCAAAGTGCCGGGCGGCGGTCCGGTAATGTCCCCGGTCGAGATGGGCGATCCCAATGCCGTGCCATGCCTCCTCGAAGGTGTCATCCAGTTCGAGAACCTTACGGAAGTGATGAAGGGCGCGCCGGGGCTCGTTCTCCTGAAGCGCGGCCCGACCAAGCAGAAAGTGGGCGTGGATGTTTTCCGGATTGTGTTTGATGGCACGCTCCAGCCGGGCCTCGTCAACATCAGCGGGGACTGTCAACCGGGGCAGGGAAAAGCACCCGGCAAGCATGACCATTGTATAGACAATCAGCAGGGAGCAGATCGGACGGGACCATGGCATCATTCGTCGTCCTCCTCCCCGCTCCTGCGATCGCGGGGGTCCTCGTAGGCGAAGTCATTGGGGGGCGATTCCAGTCGGGATTCCTCCATCGCCATTTCCTCGTCTAGCCTGAGGAGCACCGTGTCCTCGATCATCTGTTTGAGGCCATCAAGACCAATGCCCTCGGGTGCGGACAGAACATGGAGCTTGATGCCGTGCTCGGCAAATGCCTCCACGGCGGCGGCGCGCTCCTCCTCGGTGAGCAGGTCCGCCTTGCTGAGACAAACGATGCGTTCCTTCTTCCGGAGCTTGTCGGAGTACTGCACCAATTCCTCGTTCACGAGATCGTGGGCGTATAGAAGGGCCTCGGGGTCGGCGTCGGCGGTGGTCATGTCCCCCTCGGATGTTTCCCCGCTTTCCGGGGCAACGAGATGGACGAGCAGACGGGTCCGCTCGATGTGCCGAAGGAACCGGTCGCCAAGCCCCTGGCCGGTATGGGCACCCTCGATGAGGCCGGGAATGTCGGCGAGCGTAATGCGTGTTTGATAATCGGAGGCAAGGAAGACACCCAGGTTGGGGGAAATCGTTGTGAACGGGTAGGGGGCGATTTTGGGGTGGGCGCTGGTGAGGGCGGCCAGAAGTGTGGATTTCCCCGCATTGGGAAGGCCGACAAATCCGGCGTCGGCGATGATCTTGAGTTCCAGTTGGAGATGGCGTTCCTCACCGGGCCACCCGGCCTCCGCCTTGCGCGGTGCCTTGTTCGTGGGTGTGGCGAAGTGCTGGTTGCCACGCCCGCCATCGCCTCCCCTGGCAATGCGCAGTCGCTGGCCGGGTTTGGTGATGTCGCCGACCTCCTCGCCGGATTCCGCGTCTATAACGGTGGTTCCCAGGGGAACCTTGAGGGTGATATCCTCGCCGCTTCTTCCCGACATGTTCTTGCCCATGCCGTGCTGGCCGCGCTGGGCCACCCAACTGGGGCGTGCCTTGAAATCAAGGAGCGTGACCATCTCGGGGTCGGCTTCCAGCCACACCGATCCCCCCCGACCGCCGTCGCCCCCGGAGGGACCACCGAACGGTTTGCCCTTGTCGCGAAGGAAGGCAATGCAGCCCTCCCCGCCGTCGCCTGCCTTGACGTGAATCCTGACAAAATCGACGAAATGATGTCCCTGCTCGCTCATGATTCCTCCCCTTCGTTGAGATCCGTATAGGGATCTATAAAACAATCATCAATTGTCACGCGACCCGGTTCAATCTGGCCGGTTGTTTCCATCGAATCGAGCAGTTCCGCCCAGCGCTCCCGGGTCATGTGCCCGAGGTTTTCACTGGTGGTGCCCTCCGGATAGACAAGGGGCACCATCAAATCCCATCCCTCGGCCAGTGCTTCTGAATTCAACTCGGGATTGAGTTCGAGGATGTATCTGTTTGTCTTGTTCGGCTCCTCCATATACGCCTGCCAGCCACGTATGGAGGCACGCAGCATCCTGCGGACGGTTTCCGGTTTGGCCTTCTTGCGGCTTTCACTCGTCACGAGCAGGCTCGTGTAGGGGTTGTACCCCGCCTCCTTGAGCATCAGGGCCTGGGGGTTCGCACCCCGCGACCGGGCCACGGGAATTTCACTGATCGAATAGGCCTGAACGGCGTAATTCTTGTCGTTGAGGAATGCCGCGATGTTGCCCGGATAACGCACCACCGTGACTCCGTCGAGGGAGAAATGATGCATCAGGTGGGCCGCAAACCCGTCGTTGCTGTTCATGGCGATGGTCATATTACGCAGTTCGGTAAAGTCGGTGATGCCCGATTCCTCGTGGACCATCAGGCAGCGGGGACTGTCCTGAAGCGGGGCAAAAAGGGAGACCACCGGTGCCTGCGCCGCGCGGCCAAAGATCACCTGGTCGGCATTGGTGATGCCAAAATCGACCTGGCCGCTGGCCACGCGCTGGATGACGGGCACCTGGGGTCCGCCGGGCATGATGGTCACATCAAGTCCTTCATCCGCGTAATATCCGTTGATCAGGGCGGTGTAGAAGCCGCCGTGCTGGTGTTCGGGGAACCAGTTGAGGAGGAGCGAGACCTTCTCCATGCGGCTGGGGCCAACCAGTTCATCCGGTGTGGTGATTTCAGGCTCCCCTTCCCTGCATGCCATCAGCAGTAAAATTGGCAGGAGCAGGGCTGTTATCCTGACCACCCCGGGCGGGATGGGACTTCTCTTCTTTGCCGCCATTGAGGGAATTCCTTGGTTCAATGTGGGATGCGAAACGGTTTGATCAGTGGGCCGAATGGTGCCAGCGCCGCAAAGCAAGGTGCCCGGCAAGGCCAACAACCCCGAAGATTAGCAAACCAAGGAGGGTGGACGCAATGGTAGCCGCCACCATGAGGTCGGTCTTCAATGCCGCATTGGCCTGGAAGATCAGGTAACCAAGGCCGTAGCGCTGCTGGCCAAACCCGGCGAAAAACTCGCCAATAATCGCCCCCACCACCGAAAGGCCACTGGAGGTTTTGGCGCCCGCTACCAGATAGGGAATCGAGTTGGGGAAGCGCAGTTTCCACAGCTTTTGCCACCGCGACGCATTATTGAGGTCGAAAAGCTCCACCATGTTGCGATCCAGATTCGTCAGCCCCGCCGTCCCCGTCGTGATGATGGGAAAGAGGCCCACAATCGCCGAGGTGATAACGATGGAGCGGAAATCACTCCCGAACCAAATAACAATGAGGGGCGCAATGGCCACCACGGGAACGGTTTGGAAAAACATCGCGTAGGGGTATCCCGCCCGCTGAATCCAGGCCGACTGGGAGAAAAGGAAGGCTACAATCAACCCAATGACCACACTGACAAGGAATCCGGCAGCAGCCGCGGCCGCAGTGAGCAGGCTCGCCAGGGCCAGCACCCGCCCATTGGCGACGGCGCTTTGGAACACCGGCTTCGGACCGGGAAGGAGATACGCGGGGATCTCGAACCACTTCACCGCCAGATCCCACCCTCCGAGAAAAAGCAGGAAAAATATCATCGGAGGGAGGACGAAACGAAGAACCCGCGTGGAGAGGGGGAGCGTGTTTTTTCTCATTGGCTGGCCTCGCCAAGGCTGGTCGCCACCCTGCCGACAAGTGCCGCGAAATCGGGCGTGCTGCGGATTTCGGCCTGCCGGGGAAACGTAAAGGGGATGGCATGATCCGCCACCAACCGCCCCGGTCGGGCACTCATAACAGCGACCCGGTGGGAAAGATACACCGCCTCGCCCACATTGTGGGTAACAAAGAGGGCCGTAAACCGGACACGCTCCCAAAGGGAGAGAAGCTCGCTGTTTAGCCGCTGGCGGGTAATGTCGTCCAGCGCCGCAAAGGGTTCGTCCAAAAGGAGGAGATCGGGATCGGTTACCAGTGCCCTTGCCAGGGAGGCGCGCATTTGCATCCCCCCGGAAAGCTCGTGGGGATAGGCCCGCGCGAACTCAGAAAGGCCAACAAGCTCCAAAACCTCGGCGACCTTGCCGCGGGTCTGTCGATTCCATCCACCGCGCAATTCCAGGGGAAGGCACACATTGCGTTCCACCGTGCGCCATGGAAGGAGGGTTGGCTGCTGAAAAACGAAGGCAATGCGTCGCTCCCTTTTCCGGGCGGCAAATCCATCCACCCCCCCACCGGTCACGGTCCCGGAGGTGGGCTTGAGCAGCCCCGCCACAAGTCGCAGGAAGGTTGATTTGCCACACCCCGAAGGCCCCACAATCGAGAGGAAGTCCCCGGTGCGGATGGTCAGGTTGAAACCTTCCAGAGCGCGGACACCACTTGCAAACTCCAGCGAAACCCCGTCCGCAACGAGGTAGGAATCTTCCATTTTTGAGGAATCTGCCACGGTCAAACCCGTCAATAAAAGTGACCTTCCCGGTCATCAAACGAACCGGGCTGCCACAGGTGCAAGGGAAGGGCCAATGGGGCGGGGTGATGCCAACAGATTTCCCATGGTAATCAAAAGGACCAGCCCTGGTCCCTGATGAAGTCCGAAAGGTTCAACCAACCAATTCGGAAATGCTCACAGATGTTTGGGATTCGTGCGGCGTTTGGCTTCAGAGTCTCCTCGGTAACGACGAGTCCACCTTTTACCTTTGCAGCAGCGATAACAAATGGATCGGCAACCGGTGTCACTTTCAGGATCGCTTTTGTACTGACCAGCTGGCGGAAGTGCTTGATGGAAAATATCTCCGCAATAAACCGGGATTCCCAGGCGCTTGGTGCCTGAAAGAGGGATCTGTTCATTTTCGCCCAATCGCAGATGTGGGGTCTGTTACCGATTCTTTCCAACTCGAGATAAACCTAACGGACGGAAACCACCCGACCATGATGGACAAGTGAATCCATGCGCTCCCAGAAGGTTGGGAATGCCTCGGGGAAATAGTTATTCATCACAAGAAGGGAGCTTGTGTCGAAAATGTATATGATGGCGATCCAACGGTCTTGAGAAAACCGGACTCAAGTTTGGGAACGATGTCCGGCTTGACGCCGAGGTAATCAGCAACCTGATCCGCGTCCAACTTCCCCTGGTAGTGCTGCTGGAGGATCGTCCCCAGATATTTTTCACTCAAATAGGTCATCTTCGTTGCGTAATAATTTCCACCACTGCCCGATCTGCCCCTGGTGGTTGCTGCATTCCATGCTGCAGAAAATTCCCGGTACTCCTCCCTGGTGACAAGCCCCTCCTCCAGGGCCTTCCTGAGTACAACCTCCCGGCTGACGTTGTACCGCCCTGATAGACATTCAGCCAGCTCGGCAATGTCTCCATCAAAACCCTCGGATTCCCTGCGAAATATAGACGTTGGCAGGAGAATCTCACCGGCCACCTTGTTACAGAACACTTCGACCTTCACCTGGAAACTGGAGGACCCTCCAAACTCCAGGTCGCTCACAATCGTCATCCCGTTGAACCCGAGAAGCAGATGAACCAGTTCGTGAAAGAGCGTGAATATCTGTCTATTCTTTGTCGTGCTGTCATTGATATAGATAATGGGAAACTCCTCATGATGCAGCGAGAAGCCCGAAACACGTTTTTGGCGGATGGAGTTTTTGAAGACATGGACTCCAGCATCCTCCACGGCGGCCCTCCATGCCTTCAGCGCCACCTCGGGCGAGGAGAACCCCACCTGGTCGTTGAGGGAGATTCCAAGGTGGGAACGTACCGAATCGGCGAGTTTCAGGGCGGGCGATTTCAGACTCGCGGAAAGGCTTCGAAAGATCGGTTGGGAAACGGGGTTTTTGTTGTGATGCAATTCAATGAGCGACTGCCGGAATGCCTTCGCCATTCTGAGGTGATAAAGGGTATCTGGTGCCAGCGCCTCCAGTTCCGAGGAGGGCAGGGTCCGAAATTCTGCCTCCGTGGAAGTTTCCTCGGGAGGGGTCGGAAAGAAGAACACTGCAAGGGGGCGCTTGTATACTTTATACGCCAGAAATTCAAGCTGGGGATACGTTGGAGCACCATCACCCGCTTCCCACCGTGAAAGCTCCGCCGGGTCACGCTTCATCTTTTCGGCAACCTCAGGAATGGAGAAGCCGCTCGTCTCCCGTGCCCATTTCAGGATCCCAGGTTGTAGCCCCTGCACTTTCTCACCCATGTGAACACTGACCTTTCTGTTCGCCTCACTCTATCATCCAGCCGCCGAAATCTGCAGGGGGTGCGGGGAGGAGGAAGTCCCGGGCCACGAGCATGTGCTGCATGCCATCGACGCCACTGTCACCCTGTTGGGCCGGGGAGAAAAAGGCGTCGAGTATGGCCTGATTATACAGACGGGTGTCGAAGACCATGCCATTGGGAAAGGTGAAGGGACCAATGATCAGGGGCACTTCGAGTTCGTGGAAATCCTGCGTGGCGACCACCCAGTCGAGGGGCCTGTTGCGGGGGGCGTTGGTGGTGGTGTCGCCAAATTGGTCCGCCGGGTAGGGGGGCTCGATGGTGAAGGTCTGGCGGAGGGTGTTGAGGAACTGTTCATTGTAATTTTGGGCGTTGAAATCGCCGCCAAGGACGATGTGGTCCCCCTCGGGAATGTTGAGGGAGGGGATCAGTTGGTTGATGATGGTTGTGGACTGAAGGTTTCGCCGGTTGGCGTCGGCCGAGCTGCCACTCGCCTTAAGGTGAACACTGATCGCCCAAAGATCACTGTCACCGGGAATGTCAAGACGCACCCAGGGGAAGTTGCGGTCCGGCATGTCCGGATCAGGGAAGGTGCCCGAATCGAGGATGGGAAACCGGGTGACGATTCCGTTGGGGATATTGATTCCCGGCGCGGTGGGTTCGATGTAATATTCAAATTCCTCGCCGAAGGTGCTGGCCACCCATTGGGACAGGTTCCCTTCCACATTGAATTCGTTCATCAGGATGATGTCACCGTTGATGGCCTGGAGGAGGCGTGTCCCCGGTTCCTCATAGCGCTGGAAGTTCCCCGTTGTCACATTGGATGCAACAACGCGTATTTTTGTTTCCGCGGATGCGACGGCACCAACAGCGACAAGGAGGGTGAAAAGGAGGAGTCTGAGGTGGTTAAGAGGACGGGGCATGATTTATTCCAAGGTGGTTTTTCAGCGCAGTGGCCAAGATTTCCATATAACGAAGGTGGACGGTGCCGGTCAACGATTATGACGGCGCCCTAATAGAGCTTCCAGACACCCGAGGCCGCCGTTGGCTCGGGATCCTCGCCCACGAAGCGGTAAATACCGCCGCTTGAGCCAAAGGCAAGTGTATAGACATCCCCCGAGAGGTCATACCCAAAGGAGGCAATGTTAAAGCCCAGATCCTCCGCGATGATTTCAAAGGAGACGGTTTCCTCGACACCTGTGTACTCCAGCGCGAAGAGGCGACCACTGCCGAAATCCCCGAAGACATAATGCCCCTCAAGGCCGGGAACGCGCGGCGTGCGGGAAACGTAGCCGCCGGTGATGGAGATACCCAGGTCCCCCCGCACGTATTCCGCGATGGGAAGGATCGTGCCATCAAGGGTGCAGTTGGGGAAGGTCGGGTTGCATTCGCTTCCCTCCACCTCGCGCCAACCGTAGTTCCCGCCGGAAACGATGATGTTTACCTCCTCCCATGAAACCTGGCCCACGTCACCGGCGTATAGAAATCCAGTCACGGGGTCATGGGAAAAGCGCCATGGGTTTCTCAGGCCGTAGGCATACATCTCGGGGAGGGTGTCGGTGCCATCGGGGCCGCCATCAACGAATGGATTGTCCGCCGGAATGACATAGGTATCGCCATCCGCCGGTTCCGAAAGGACATCAATGCGGAGAATCGAACCCAGCGGGCTCGTGGTGTCCTGGGCACGATTCAATGGGTCATCGCCCGATCCTCCATCACCAAAGCCAATGTACAGCATGCCATCAGGGCCGAACTCCACCATGCCGTTGTTGTGGTTGGAGAAATCCTGGGAGACGCTGTATATAATCTCCTCGGTGGAGGCGTCCACGGTGTTGGTGGATATGTCCTCGTGGGTGAAGCGGGAAATACGGCTCACTCCCTGGCCACCGGTGGTGACGTAGCTGACATAGAACTCCCCCGAATCTGTATAGTCCGGGGAAAAGGCGATGGAGAAAAGTCCCCGCTCGCCCGAGTCCCAGACACGGTCACTGATATCCAGGAAAAGGGAAACATCAGCGGGGTCGGGGTCGGGATTATTGGGGAAGACGTGAATCCTGCCCGACTTGGTCACGACAACACGCCGTTCCGAACCGTCGGGGATCTCCTGAAGGTGCACCATATTGGTGAAGGAAAGTTGTGGATAGACGCGTTCCAACTCGAAGGTTGGTTCATCACCAACGGTCACTCCTGCGGATGTGGCCAAAAGAAATGCCGGCAACAGGGTGCGGCAGGAAACGAAACGGATCATGTTGAAATCCCCTCCTGAGAGTCGGCGGCATACCCACCGTAGTTCCAAGAATGGACTTCCCGGGACGACCTGTCAATTGTTCCCGGGCAGAAGGAGTTCATCCACCGCCCTGCATGCAGCGGCAAACCGCTCGTCCCAATCACCGGAAATGATGAAATAGGGCCTTCCCCGACGCTCCAACTCCTCCATGCACCGGTCGAAAAACTTTTTTCTTTCCTCCCTGGAGGCGTGTGTTCGAACGGGATCCACGACCCATGGGACATCAATATCCAGCAGCAGGTGCAGGTCATAGGATCGCCGGTCGGCCCATTCCCGAATCCAGGGGTAGCATCGCGAATACAGGGTATCACACCAAAGTGTCGTGGTGATGGTATCGGTGTCGCAGAACAACAGCCGGTTGGCATGGCGGGCCAGGGAGTCCTCCGCGGCAGCATGACCACCGGCGATCAGGGCGGTGTCCTCGAACTCGATCACACCATCCTGGGTTTCCGCCAGCGTCCGCGCGTACTCCGGGACATAAATCGTCTTGTAATGACGGGCCAACTTTTGGGCGAGTATCGACTTTCCCGTGGATTCCGGGCCGTATAGACAGATCCGACGTACGTAGTGGGGGCGGACACAGGTGGGAAGGAATTCCCAGTGCGCAAGGGGGTGTTTCCGTATCTGCCGCGATGAGATGGGAAACACCTGGCGGGATGGATCGATGGCGATCCACCGTGCGTTAAGGGAACCCGCAAGTTCCTTGTCCGATTCCTCCGAGGAAAAATAGTGGGTGATGGCCCCTCCATTGAAGGTGGAAAGACGCCCCACCGCCCAGCGCATGCACTCCGCCCCGGCGGGATCAATGTCCGCCGGAACCTCCAGCGAGCAGATTTCCACGTCGGGGAACATCTCCCGCAGCCAGTTCATCCGCCTCGGCAGGGAAATCTCGTCGCCACCATGGGAAAGGATATAGACGCGAAGAGTTCCCACAAATCGCCGGGCAAAGTTGACCGCGAAGTCATGACCAAGATGGGGGGGGAGGAATCTCCCCAGAATCACCCCGTTGCCGGGGAATGGAGAACTTGTCGCCATTGATAAAAACCGTACACCGCCAGAATTTGGTAGATGACATGGATCACTGCGAAAAAGTAGAGACCCTTGTAGACATACATCCCGATCGCAACAAAGTTGATCACGATCCAGAACCCCCAGCAGTCGATGAGCTTGCGCGCCTGAATGACCTGCGTCACGAAACTGAAGGAAGTCGTTGCGGCATCCCAAAAGGGAAGATCCGCATCGGTGCGTGTGGCCATAAACGTACCAAGTCCAAGGGCTGAGAGAGCCCCCACGCCGATGGCGATTCCAAGCCATTTTGGGGATAATCGGGAGACCGGAAGTGGTGTCTTTCCTTTTCCACCATACAGCCACGCATACCATCCGTAACCGAGGAGGATCATGTAGATCACATAGAGGATCATGTCGGAGTAAAGCAGATACTCAAAATACACGATCGCTGCCAGCCCGGTGCCGACAATTCCAACCGGCCAGCACCAGATATTGCGCCGTGCAGTGAGCCAAACCCCAATAACCAGAAGGATCGACGCCACCAGTTCCAAAAGATTTTGTTGCAGGTAATTTAAAATCGATTCCATGTCGCTTTCCTTCGCCGGCATGACCCGGATCA
>JAFIGB010000134.1 GCA_020831705.1 Candidatus Sumerlaeia bacterium
GGTTGGCAATGTCATCGGCCTTCCGTTGACCATTCCTTTCTATTTCCTCGGGTTGCTTCTTTCGACAATCCAGGCACTGGTCTTCTCCCTTCTTTCAGTGATCTACATCATGCTGGTTCTTCCCCATGATCACGATCATCACGAGGAAGTTGACGACATGCTGGGACGCGCTCCGTCGGTTCCAGAGGGTGGGGTCAATGCGCCCATCCACGAAGCGTTGCCAAGCTGATTTACCGGGCAACGTATTAACACAGGGATCAACCAGCCTCCTTGCCGTAATATTGGGAGGCGGAAACAACCACCACTCGCTGGCCAGACCAGCGACCACAACTCAGGAGGCAGTAAATGGAAAACGAAGCTCTCAACCTTCTCCACCTGGCCTATCCGATCGGCCTTGGGCTTGCAGCTCTTGGTTCCGCCATCGGCATTGGCAAGGTCGGCGCAGCTGCGATGGAAGCCATGGGCCGTCAGCCCGAGGCCATTGGGCAGATTCAGACCGCGATGATTATTGCTGCGGCCTTCATCGAAGCCCTCGCGATCTACGCTCTGATTTCCGTCTTCCTGATCCAGTAACCGATTTCATGTGTGGGTGCTTTTTCCACCGAGTGGAGGAAGCACCCTTGCACCGGTATTGGGCAGGATGTCGAAGTATCATAGCCGCCGCGCTTGGGGAGTGATTCCGGGCGCGGGAAGTCTATCGGAACGATGGAATGGGTACCTTGCCGGAGGCGTTTTGCCGGTGGGGTCTGATGCCACCTCCATCACCGTCTGGATTCCACGGAGGATCCTTTTATGATTCCGTCATCAGTTCTCCTGGCAGCCGCAGCTGGAACGTTGTTGGCTCAGGTTGCCACAACGATCCTCGCCTTCTTCATTGTCCTCTGGATTTTGAAGATCTTCGCGTGGAAACCGATTCTGAACATGATCGACGAGCGGCGCGAGACCATCGCCCGTGAGTTCGACACCATTGATGCCCGCCAGGCGAAACTTGAGTCGCAGATCAAGGACTATGAGGAGCGGTTGCGCCAGATTGACAACGAGGCCCGCGAGCGCCAGAACAAGGCGATCGAGGAAGGCAAGCGTACTGCCACCGAGTTGCTGGAGCAGGCCCGCACCCAGGCTGATGAAATCCGCCGCAAGGCCGAAGGCGACATCAAGATTGAAATCGAAAAGGCGCGCGTGGAGCTTCGCAACTCCATGTCTCGCATGACCATTGAAGCCACCCGCCGCTTGATCAAGGAACAACTCGACGAGGAACGCCATGCGGCCCTCATCGGGACGGTTCTTGACGAGCTCGCCGCAGAGGAGCAACGCCGCGGATGAAATCCGATCCCGCTCTCGTCAAGGCATATAGCGAAGCCCTGTTCCTGACAGGGTTGAAGAAGGGGAACCTGGATGAGTTGGCATCGTCCTGCGACTCGTTCTTCCAGTATCTCGATGAGAATGCCAAGCTTCGTGTCTTCTTTGGAACGCCGAGCATCAGCTCGGAGAAGAAGGAAGCCCTTTTCATGAAGGTCTTCTCCAGCAATCTCGATGATGTGCTGGTCCAGTTCGTCCGCATGTTGATTCGTCGTGGTCGTCTGGAACTTCTCTTTGATTCCCTTGGTGCCTTCCATGATCGCTACCAGGAGCATCTTGGGATTGCCAAGGCAGTCGTGACGACGGCGATTCCCATCAAGGATGACCTGCAGAAGAAGGTGGAGGCCCAGCTTTCCACATTCATGAAGAAGCAATTGGTGATTCGTTGGGATGTGGACGCCGATATTGTCGGTGGTCTGCGCTTTCTTTCCGGTGACACCTTGATTGACCGCACGGTTGCCCGTGGTCTGGACGAATTGCGCCAGACGCTTTTGAGTGCCCGTGTCTATTGATTTTTTTCGGGGACTTGTCCCCATCTTTCCCGGCCGAGTGTTCGTCCGGTCCCATTTCCCAGGGTTTGGAGCCAGATAGTCCATGTCGATTCGCCCAGATGAAATAGCTTCCATCCTTCAACAAGAGCTTGAAGGCTTTGAGTCGCACCTCAATGTGGAGGATGTCGGAACCGTATTGAAGGTTGGCGACTCGATCGCCACGGTTTACGGCCTTCGCAATGCCATGTCGGGGGAGATGCTTGAGTTCCCCGGTGGTCTGACCGGCATGGTCCTCAACCTGGAGGAAAACAGCGTTGGTGTGGCCCTTTTCGGTTCCGACGCCCGCATCAAGGAAGGCGACACCGTTCGCCGCACGGGCAAGATCATGTCCGTCCCCGTTGGTGAGGAACTCGTCGGCCGCGTTGTCAACGCCGTTGGTTTGCCCATCGATGGCAAGGGACCGATTACGACGAAGGATCTCAAGCCCGTTGAGTCCGGCGTCCCCAACGTTCTCGCCCGCCAGTCGGTGTATGAACCGCTGATGACCGGCATCAAGGCCATCGACTCGATGATCCCCATCGGCCGTGGCCAGCGCGAGCTCATCATTGGTGACCGCCAGACCGGCAAGACCGCCATCGCCCTCGACACGATCATCAACCAGAAGGGCAAGGACGTGTATTGCTTCTACGTCGCCATTGGCCAGAAGCAATCCTCCGTCGCCGGTGTCGTGGAGACGCTGAAGGAACACGGCGCGATGGAGTATACAACGGTCATCTCCGCTTCCGCCGATACTCCCGCCTCCATGCAGTTCATCGCCCCCTACGCGGCGACTGCCATGGCCGAGTTCTTCCTCTACTCCGGACGCCACGCGCTCATCATCTACGATGACCTTTCCAAGCAGGCCGCCGCGTATCGTACGCTTTCCCTGCTGCTCCGTCGTCCCCCAGGTCGTGAGGCCTATCCCGGCGACGTTTTCTATCTGCACTCCCGCCTCCTTGAGCGCGCCGCAAAGATCAGCGAGGACCAGGTGGTTGTCGACAACGCCATCAAGACCGGTGGTCTTCCCGCGGGCACCAAGCCCGGTGGTTCGTTGACCTCGCTTCCGATCATTGAAACCCAGGCCGGCGACGTTGCTGCGTATATTCCGACCAACGTGATTTCGATTACCGACGGTCAGATTTACCTCGAGCCGGACCTTTTCTATCAGGGCATCCGCCCCGCCGTGAACGTGGGTCTCTCCGTTTCCCGCGTGGGTGGGTCCGCCCAGACCAAGATCATGAAGAAGATCGCCGGTACGCTTCGTCTGTCGCTTGCCCAGTTCCGCGAGCTTGAAGCCTTCGCGAAGTTTGGCTCCGACCTTGACAAGTCCACCCAGGCGCAGCTGACACGCGGTGCCCGCACCGTTGAAGTGCTCAAGCAGGGTCAGTATATCCCCTTCGACCTTGCCAGCCAGGTGCTCATCATCTACGTGGCGACCAATGGTTACCTCGATGAAGTTCCCGTCGAGCGCCTCGGTGAGTTCGAGGCGAAGTTCAAGGAGTACGTCGCGGAGAAGTATCCGAACCTGACGCACCGCATCAACACCGACAGGGCCCTGACCGAGGAAATCGAGAAGGAACTGGTCGATGCAGCAAAGACCTTCGTGGTCCAGTTTCTCGATGCCGAACCCGCAAAGGTGAGCTGAGCAAATGCCTGAGAATCTCAAGGCCCTTCGTCTTCGCATCCGTTCGATCAACAAGACGAAGAAAATCACAAAGGCGATGGAAATGGTCTCGGCAGCGAAGCTGCGCAAGACCGAGGGTGTCATGAAGTCCATGCGCCCCTTCCTCTCGAAGATCCGCATGCTCATTGGCCGTCTGGCCCTGAGCACCGGCGCCGAGAACCATCCCCTCTTCCAAAAGTCGGAAACGGGGGTTACGCTCTACGTGGTCTTTACCTCCGACCGTGGCTTGTGTGGTGCCTTCAATGCGAATATCCTGAAGCTTGCCAAGCGCGAGCTTGATGCGAACCCCGAGGCCAAGGTGTTCATCCTTGGTCGCAAGGGTCGGGATTACATGCGGAAGAATTACCGGGACCGTATAGCCAAGGAGGTTGTCGACCTTGGTGGTGAGCTTGAGGGCGCCATGACTGATTCCCTCACCGACGAGCTTCGCCAGGGATTTCTCAACGGTCTATACAGCCAGATCAAGCTCATCTATCCGAACTTCATCAGCACGGCGATGAACAGGCCGGTGGTGGAACAGTTCCTTCCCTTTGATGCCAAGGCGTTCGGTGTCTCGGAGGAGGAGGCTGAATCACCGGTGGATTACCTTCTGGAGCCCAGCCCGGAACGTGTTTTCGATGCAGTGCTCCCCAGGTACCTGAAGAGCAAGCTCTTCATCACGCTTGCGGAGACCTTCACGTCGGAGCACTCCTCGAGCATGATGGCAATGAACAACGCCACGAAGAACTGCGATGATCTGTCCGGCTCGCTGACGCTTCGCCTCAACAAGGCGCGCCAGGCGGCCATCACGACGGAAATCATTGAAATCGTCAGCGGCGCAAATGCGCTGTAGCCCGGGGTATAGAACCTGAATCCATCAACCGTATTGCCAACCCACAGGCACCAACAGCCTCACAGGAGAATCACCTCATCATGAGCGAAGGTATCGTCAGACAGGTTATCGGCCCAACGGTCGACGTGCAGTTTCCCAGCGGTCAACTGCCCCATCTTTACAACGCCCTGCGCGTGGTTGATGAGACAAGGAGCATCAACCTCACGCTTGAGGTTGCCTCCCACTTTGGCAATGACGTGTGCCGTTGCGTCGCCATGGCCTCCACTGACGGCCTTGTCCGCGGCATGAAGGTTATCGATACGGGTTCCGCCATTACCGTTCCCGTTGGCGAGCAGGTTCTCGGACACATTTTCAACCTCCTCGGTGAAAGCCTCGACGATCGTGGCGCTCTTCCCGAGCCGGAAAAGCGCGCCCCCATCCACCGCGCCTCCCCCGAATTCACCGACACCCTTCCTGCAACCCAGGTTCTTGAAACGGGCATCAAGGTCATCGACCTTCTTTGTCCCTACGCCAAGGGCGGCAAGATCGGCCTCTTCGGTGGTGCCGGTGTGGGCAAGACCGTTATCATCATGGAGCTGATCAACAACATCGCCAAGGGACACGGTGGTTACTCCATCTTCGGTGGTGTTGGTGAGCGTACCCGTGAAGGTAACGACCTTTGGCACGAAATGAACGACGGTGGCATTATCGTCGATCCCAACAAGCCCGAGAACGCCGGCAAGGGAAGCAAGGCCGCTCTCGTGTTCGGCCAGATGAACGAGCCGCCGGGCGCCCGCCTTCGTGTTGCTCTTTCCGCGCTCACCATGGCGGAACACTTCCGCGATGAGAGGGGCCAGGACGTGCTTCTCTTCGTCGACAACATCTTCCGTTTCACCCAGGCCGGATCCGAAGTTTCCGCCCTCCTGGGCCGCATGCCCTCCGCCGTGGGTTACCAGCCCACCCTTCAGACGGAAATGGGCAACCTTCAGGAGCGCATTACCTCCACACGCAACGGATCGATTACCTCGGTTCAGGCCGTCTACGTTCCTGCCGACGACTTGACCGACCCCGCACCCGCGAACACCTTCGCCCACTTGGACGCGACGACCGTTCTTTCCCGTCAGATCGCCGAGCTTGGTATCTATCCCGCCGTCGATCCTCTCGACTCCACGGCACGCATCAAGGATCCCAAGATCATCGGTGAGCGCCACTACCGTGTTGCCTCGGAAATCCAGCTCACACTGCCGCGCTACAAGGATCTCCAGGACATCATCGCGATTCTCGGTATGGATGAACTTTCCGAGGAGGATCGCCAGATCGTCAATCGCGCCCGCAAGATCCAGCGCTTCCTTTCCCAGCCGTTCCACGTTGCGGAAGCTTTCACGGGTATCCCCGGCAAGTATGTCAAGCTTGAGGAGACCATCTCCAGCTTCGAGCGCTTCCTCACCGGCGAATTCGACGACAACAGCCAGTACCCCGAGCAGGCGTTCTATATGTGCGGCACGATTGAAGAGGCCATTGAGAAGGCCAAGAAACTGCGCGGAGAATAAGCAACACCATGGCGAACTTCCATCTCCAGATTGTTACCCAGCAGCACACGGTCTTCGACCGCGACGTGACCTCGCTGACCATGCCTGGCGAGGAGGGTTCCTTTGGTGTCTGGGCCAATCACAGGCCGATTATCGCCGTCCTCAAGGAAGGGCCGATAGACATCCGTATCGGTTCCAATACAGACCGCTACCAGATCACCGGCGGTTTCTTTGAAATGGAAGGAAACAAGGCCACACTCCTTGTTGATTCCATTGACGGAATGACCCTGGAGTCGGAGGACGACTAAATCCGCGCCAGCAGACGTCGGTTACGCAGGTAAAATTCAAGAAGCAGCATTCCCCCCGGTACGGTTTCACCCGGGGGGAATTTCTTTGCCCTCCCGGATATTTCGGCACCCCGGTATTGACAACCTCTTATGAATATACCGGAATTGCCAAATCATCACTGAGGACATCACACGACCATGGCCAGCACCTATAAACAGGGTTTTCCGGAATCCATACGGGATTTCTTCCAAATGTTTCCCTGGTGGGTGGGTCCCCCCGCCATCGCCCTCGCGTATTTCGTCCCGCGCCTGATAGGCGGCGATTGGTCGGGGCATTCGAATCCGATCCTTTCATTCGTGGGGCAGTTTTTCCTCATGGTGGCCCCGATACTTGCCGTTTTCATCCTGTGCATTTGGTTGATCGCATTGGTCTCTCAATATGCTGATCGCCAAAGGATCAAATTGATGAAGGAGTGCGACGACTACAGGAAGATGTCGTGGCGGGATTTTGAAAGGATGTTTGCGGAGGTGCTCCGAAGCCAGGGGTATAAGGTTGAACTTCGAGGTGGAAATATGCCCGATGATGGTATAGACATCATCGGCACCAGGAACGGAAAAGTGACAGTGATCCAATGCAAGCATTGGAAGGACTCCAGGGTCGGGATTAAAATTGTCCGGGAAATGTATGGAGTCATGACGGCGGAAAAGGCCGATGAGGTGATGATTGTCACGACGGGGGAAATTACCAATCCCTGTTACAAGTTCGCCGATGGAAAGCCGATTCATCTTATAGATGGCATACGGCTCCTTGAGATGATAAAGGCCATCCAGAAGGACGGGGGGCAGCCAGCGGCGGAGCAGGAGACGACGCCCGCTCCCTCCCCGAAATGCCCGAAGTGTGGTTCGCCCATGGTCATGCGCAAGGCCAGGAAGGGGCCGCGGGCAGGGAATAACTTTTGGGGGTGTTCCATGTATCCCCGGTGCAGGGCATCGAGGTCCATTGCCCCGGATGACCCGATCCCTCAGGACCAGCGGAAATAGGCCGGATTTCTGGCAACGTATAGACGGAGCAATTCCCGTTTCGCAGGCTCGTTCTCCGGAAGCTCGAGGAGTACATGGCGCCTGAGGAAAAACGTGGGTGCCTCGACCCAGAAAAGATGGGTCGCCGTGATTGCCACCTCGCCGCGGATCGCTCCCACCAGTTCCTCGACATTCATTCGCCTGGCATCCCCGGGCAAAGATTCATACGCACCGGGGAAGTGGTCGGGGAGCACCCAGGTCTTTGCATTCCCATGATCCCGCGTATCCATGATTTCCCCCGATTGGCGAACCGCATCGGGGAAGGCCATGTCAGCAATGCTCATCGCGTGGTACCTGAGGGATGCCTTGTAAAGACGGCGACATTCCTGCCGGGAAAACCGGTTTGGGAAACACGCATTTAAATGGTGGGATGCACGACGACCGTCCCGGGTGAAGGTTCCCGGGACGGCGCGAAGAATCTGCATTAGAAAGGAAAGAAACCAGAGGATACGAACCCGGTTCGTGGCGATGTCAGCTCTTTTGGCTTGCAAGGAAATCGAGGTGTTTTTTCGCGCGGTCGATGTGCTTCTGGTCATTGTTTGCCGTGCTGATTTCCAGAACCCGCTTCCACTGTTCCGCGGCCTGCTCATGCCACTCGGGGCGCTTTTCGTAAACGATGGCGAGGTTGTTGAGGGCGGGCACGTAGTTGGGGTTCAGTTGAAGGACACGCTGGTAGGCTTGGGCAGCACCGTCGTAGTTTCCCGCCTTCATGAACTCAACGGCCTGACGACAAAGGGAATCGATCTGTTCTGCCGGTGTCTGATTTGCGGATGTTGCCAATGCAGGGTTTGCCGATGCCGTGGGCATAGATGGGACCGAGGGTGTTTGCTGACGTGTGGACGGCGGTGCAGCACCGGGTTGGTCCTTCTCGAATTTTTCCTGAGCAAGGGATTCAATAATCCCCTGGGCCTCGGCGCCGGTGAGGATGTCAAAAATCGAGTCGAGCTTGGAAACCATCAGGATGTTCGCCACTTCCTTGCTGGGGTTGAGGAGGGCGAGACGGGCGCGATGCTTGTTGGAGGTGACCTTGATGCCGACAAAGGCTCCCAGCCCGGCGCTGTCTATAAACTCGACGCCGGAAAGATCAAGGTTGATCTGGCCAATTTGAGGCGTGACAAGGGGGATGATCCGGCTCTTGAGGTGGTCACATTCGTCAAGGATGACCTTGCCGGAAAGTCTTACGAGTGCAACTCCGTCGGCTTCGTAGATCTTGATGTCCAGTGCCATAAGTTTGTGATTCTCTTTGGTTTCTCAATATCTGAACAGCTGGGTGGGTCCAATGGAGGGGACGATGGTCCTGCTAGATGCCATCGACCATTCCCGGTAGTCCCATCTCATCGAGAGCGTCCTGGTCCGGCGTTGTGTCCTGCTGGGGTGCATCCTCACCGCCCCAAGGGGTGGGTGTTGGTTCAACCAAAACAGCCTCGGTTCCCTCAATACGAATCAGGCCATCCTGCTCCGCAACCGGGCGGACGGATGGGCGGGTGAGGGCCAGTTCAGCCAGCTCCCGCTTGGTCTCCACTATCTTCTGGTCGATTTCCCCGGAAGTCATGATTCCAAGATAAAGGGCAGCCGTAACGACATTGAAGTAGGCGGTGGCATTCAGCCTGCCATCGTTGCCGACACGAATGACCAACCGGTCAAGCTCGATGGGGTTCTGCTCCTTCGAAAGTCGGAAGAGCCAATTCATGATGGCTGCGTTTGAGCCGACCGCGAGCACTTCCAGGGGGGCACCAAATGCTGTTGGGGGTTCCTGTTCCTGGGCCTGTTGCTGGCCGCCCATTCCCATTCCCATCCCCATGCCCATGCCCATCCCCATTCCGGCACCCATCTCCGTGCCGCCCATCATCATCATTTCTTCCCACATCATCATGTCGGAATCAAACATGGCCCCGGGATCTGGTTCCGGTTCTTCATCCTCCGCATCACGGTCCTTCCATCTGATTTCGCGGAAGCGATGGGTACGGACGGCGCGAATCTCCTCCACCCCTGCTTCTGCGGCGGCATCAATGATTTGTAGCAATCCTTCGCCCTGGCGACGTGAAGTACCAAGGTCGGGTGAACCGCTGCCATCTGCGGCCTGTGGCCATGGGATTTGAAAGAGCCGGTACATCGCCCGGAGCTGTTCCTGCTCATTGAGATCCTCGCCCGGGCGGGATTCATCAAATCCGGTGAAGAAATCGTCGGGCAGGTTGTTCAGGATCAGGTCAATGCGATTAAGGGTAAGGAGTGTGGCGGGAAGTTCCCCGAACCGGGTTTTGAGTGATTCCCGGTTATCCGGGTTCACGCCGAGGTCGCTCATGATGCGGCGGTAGGTGTTGCGGCGTGTTTGGTAGACCGTGGTTCCCGGGTTGAGGTTACGAAGAAGGCTTTCCTCGTTTTTCAGGTTCGTCATTCGGTCTTCGGGGGCGACACCGCCCTCAAGAAAGAGGCGGGGGAGTGACGTGCGAATATTCCAGCCATTTTCCCCGAGGAAGGGAAGCTGGGGGCCTTCTCCAGCCTCTGCACGCTGGCGACGTTCCTCAATGCCCCTGAGGATGTCCCAGACTTCCCGTTCCCGGAGCTCCTGGGAAAGGTTTGCGAGGCCAACGCCGTAGGATTCGGGAAGGGTGATGCGAAGGTTTTGAAGTGTTTCCCAATATTCCAGATCATATTTGAGGCTGACGTATCTGAAGAGGTAAATGTCGTTGATGTCGGGAGCGGTGCCCTGGGAGGCATATTGAGCCATGGCGGTATCATATTGACCGCGTGATGTGGCGTACTCAGCTGCCCGGTCCTTGAATATTAACACGTGGAGGCCACCGATCGTGCCGAGGGCAGCAACGATGGCGATGGCAATTTTACCACTGGGTCTTAGTTCCACGAAAGAGGCCTCCAAAAGGGCCGGTTGGACAATAATTGGGGAGGAATGTTGAAGATTTCATTCCCCTAACCGGCGTTGACTCAGCAAACCACGA
>JAFIGB010000144.1 GCA_020831705.1 Candidatus Sumerlaeia bacterium
GGGGGGGGGCGGGGTTGCGCTCACGGGGTGATCCTTCGGATGCGTGGGAAGGGGAGCAGACTCGGGAGACACAGCGCCAGCAGCCGGTCCTGTTCCGCCCACATCAGGTTCTTCTCCCGTGTTGTGCCGTGGTCATATCCAAGTAGATGGAGGAAACCATGGACCAGAAGCAGGGCAATTTCATCGATGGGTTCCCGCTCATGTTCCGCAGCCTGGGCGGCACATACGGGAAGGCAAATGGCAATGTCGCCGATGTAGGGGGCTGGCTGAAGTTTCAGGTCATCCGGGTTGTCCTCGGCTGGAAAGCTGAGGACATCGGTGACCTTGTCCATCTCCCGGAAGTTTCGGTTCAGCTTCCTGATACCCCTTGGCGAGCAATACAGGACGGTAATTTCCGCGCCGGGCAATTTGTGTTCACGCAGGGCACCGCGAATGAGGTGACGGGTGAACGAGGACATTTCCCGCCGCGGGGAGAGCAGACCGGATTCCCTGTATCGAACGTTGACGACTGGTTTCATTCAAGGGCCGCCAGCTTCTCGTAAAGTCCCTTTTGTTCCTCGCTGAGGGAGGCGGGAACTGCAACCATGATCTGCACATGGAGGTCGCCACGCTTTCCATCTGCGGGGCCGATTCCCTTCCCGCGCAGACGCAGGCGACGACCGGAGCTACTCCCCGGCGGGATTGTTAGCGAGATATCCCCATCGGGGGTTGGCACGGTAGCCTTTCCACCAAGGGCTGCCGTGGAAGGGGGGACGCGTGCCTCGACGAGGAGGACTCCATTTTCGTATTTATACTTTTGTCCGGGGCCGTAGTTGATCTTCAGAATCAGATCGCCGCCGCCTTCTCCCTGGCCGGCAAGACGAAGCTTCTTTCCCTCGGCGATACCCTTGGGAATCCGAACATCGAGTTTGCGTGTCTGATGACCGGCAGCTCCGACGACAATGGAGAGGGTTCCCCCCTCCACAACAAGGTCGAGGGGCACGGACACCTCCGCCTCCGAGACTTCGGGAGCAAAGTCGCCCTGATAATGGAAACCTCCTCCCGGTGGCATATTGCCAAAGGGTGATGCGGGACGGTCCTGGCGTGCCTGACCACCGGGACCCCGTCCACCAAAGACCGCCTCGAAAAAATCACTGAAGCCGCCGAAATTAAATCCACCGGCAGTCTGACCATATCCGGGTGGAGGGCGGAACTCCTGCCCGTTCTTCCAGTTTGCTCCAAGGGCGTCGTACTTGCGGCGCTTTTCCTTGTCCTTGAGGACTTCGTAGGCCTCGTTGACTTCCTTGAGCTTTTCCTCGGCTTTAGGGTCGTTCTTGTTTACATCGGGGTGAAACTTCCTCGCCAGATCACGATAGGCACGGCGAATTTCCTCGGCCGTGGCGTTGCGCTTGACCCCGAGAATCTCGTAGTAGTCACGGAATTTAACGCTCATGCTTCACCATTATCCATGGGAGTTCAGGAACCATCCCCGGCGCTGACCACAACCTGGGCCGGGCGGAGAAGTCCAACTTCATCCTCAAAGCCCGACCGCGATTCCTCGATGATCACACCCTCGGGAACTTCCGGGTTCGGAAGGTTCGCAATCGCTTCGTGGCGCTCGGGGTCGAACTTTTCCCCCTTTGTGGCGAGCTTCACAAGACCCAAGTCCTCGAAGGAGGAAAGGAGCTGCTGGTGGACGGCCTTCATACCCGACCGGGCCGGGTCGTTTGGCTTGAGGCTGAGGAGCCCAAGGGTGAGGGAATCGTAGACGGGGAGGAGTTTCTCGATGGCCTCGCGGCGCCCCCGCTGGCGTTCCTGGCCCTTTTCGCGGGCGGATCGTTTGCGGAAGTTCTCGAATTCGGCCATTAACCGCTTGAAGCGGTCCTCCATTTCGGCCAATTTCCCGGCATCCGCCGGGGTTCCCTCCTCAACAGGGTCTTCGGTAAGGATGATTTCCGGGCCTTCGCCGGCATTTTCCACATCATCATGGTGGGAATCCTCGGGGTGAAGATTCCTCTCTGGTTGTTGGTCGTTTCTTGTATCTTGCATCTTCGGGGCACACTCTCCAATGAGTGATTGATTTACTCTGACATGGAAGCAAACTTCAATCCTTACATTTGCCCCGGCCAATCTCATTCAAGTGCCGTAATATCAACGGTTTGCCGGGATTTGTCGACTCAAAAGGATACCATGGTGCTCACATGATGATGCAATTGTTTCCTTTTGGCGCAACCACACGCAATCCCTCCAGGGCCATTTCATGAGACGCTTTTTCCTCCTTCTCGACCGTGGTGCCCGCCGTGCCCTCCTCTTTCTGGTTCATGGGTACCAGAAATATCTGGGATGGATCATGGGAGGGCGTTGCCGCTTTGTTCCGAGTTGTTCCCATTACGCGGAGGAGGCACTGGTTCGCGGACCCCTTTTCCCCGCTTTATGGCTGATCACCTGGCGGCTTCTTCGCTGCCAGCCCTTGTGCCGACCCGGCATGGACCCGGTTCCCGAATGGATGGGCGGTCCTGATTGGGAAATCAAGCTGGAGTCAGGGAGGCATTGCGAATGTGGAAGTGATGACGCCGAAGCATCACCCAGGCAGGAGGATCATTGAGCGAGAATTTTCGCGGCTTGTGATGAGGTGATTTCCATCATGCGGTGGGGAATTCCACAATCAAGGTGCTCCTCGCCATACACGATGAATCCGGAATTTTCATAAAAGGGAATGGCCTGAACCTGGGCATCGAGTATCATGCGTTGATATCTTCTGCGTATACCTTCCGCCATGAGAGCCCGAAGGACCATCCTGCCAACCCCCTGACCACGGGCCTGTTTCGCCACCGCCATCCGACCAATCCGCCCAACCGATCCATCGTCGTGATTATATAACCGTCCTGTCGCCACGGACTTTCCTGCATCATCGATGATCAATACATGGTAGGCGACGAGGTCAATTTCGTCGAATTCCTCATTGGGAGGAACCTGTTGCTCCACAATGAAGACCTCTTCGCGAAGTTTGCGCATGTCATGGGACTCGGGGGACGCCCAATCGACTCCCCCAATGAGGTGGAATCCAGCCATTAAGCCCTCGCTGCGATGGACCGCACCAGTGTGTAGAGATTTGCCGCGACCTGGTGTTCCTTCTTGTAGGGTGCCTCGATCTTGTTGAGAGGAGGCGCCAGGTCAATGGGGCGGGTGGCGAAATCACGGCTTTTGGCGACGAGTTGGTCCCGATGAATCTCGAAGATGGCATCCAGACCTGCCCCGGTTTTTTCCACCAGATGATCCAGAAAGTCCTCAAGGCCGGCTCCTTCGCGGTTGAGCATGCGGGAAAAATCGAAGAGGTTGCGATCAAGCCGAAGGGTGATATTGGTCGAGCGACGGTGTATATCCACGAGGGTTGTCTCGGTGCCATCATTACAACCAACGACCATCATCACGATGCCGACGATGTCATCGAAGGGGCAAAAGAGGGGTTTGTCCTCGAAATCACGAAATGCCAGCCCACCGGCACCCACATTGGCCGAGGCGGCGGAAAGAATCATGTGGCCGCGAATGTCCTGGTCGCTGATGAGAATACTGGAAACACCAAGGGCGGTGAGCTGGCTTTGAAGTCCCTGAGCGTTGGCTTTTTTCGCGAAGCGGCTTACCACATCATACGTTTCCAGCTCCAGCAATGCCTTCAATT
Organism: Candidatus Sumerlaeia bacterium; assembly: GCA_020831705.1. Taxonomy (GTDB): domain Bacteria; phylum Sumerlaeota; class Sumerlaeia; order SLMS01; family SLMS01; genus JAFIGB01. The sequence continues at coordinate 3,659 of JAFIGB010000144.1, forward strand.
TGTCCTCCTCGATTTGAAGAAGTCGGGAAAGGGGGTGGAGCGATGGCATTGTGTCCCCATGTTGGGGGAGCAGGACGATATAATAGGTGATTCGTGGTGCTTTAGTGGAACTCATCTGGAAACTCCATCAGCGTTCAGGTTATTCTTTACCATTGGCAAAATACGAAAGTCGCACGCACGGCGCAAGCGCCATTCGGTCTGAAATGGAATTGCAGCCCTCTAATTGTCCTCGCGCTGATGTTTTCGACGATCTTCCTTCCAGCCGATTTTCTTCTTTCCCCGGGCCGCCTTAAGCTTGCGCTTGATGGCGGGATGCTCCTCGTCCCCCGGTTCCACCCAAAGGTGCGGTGGGGGGGCAAAGAGCGCCTGTTCCTGGTCCGGGAGGTCCCCAACGGCGTTTTCATCACGGATTTTCTTCTTCCGTTGGCGCTCCTTTTCAGCAGATGCGCGTTTTTTTGCTTCCTCCGCCTCACGGAGCGGCGCCTGAAGTGCCGCCTCGCGGGAGCTCCATTCCGCCTCGAGGGAAAGCCATCGTCCCTGTGTCTCCGGGGAGGGGGATCGAAGCAGTTCCCGCCCTATTTCAAGGCCAAGGCACCCCTCCTGCCATTCAGGAGAAAGGGAACCGGGGCCATATCGGGCACACATGATCGCCCCAACAACGCCGGCGATGGTCTCCGATTCCCCACCGCGATTGATGACATCCTCGATGGCAGGCACCGGCGCCAATTCGCCCAGGGCACGGTAAATCGCCCAGCACAAACCCGCAGGAACAAAACCGTTTTGAACGTGGGAGACCCCGTGGGCGGGGTGGCAATCCCTTGCCGTATTGACAATGGTACGGACCGCAAGGTCGTCGTTGCTTTCCCGAAGCAGGCTCGGCAGGGCGGACAGGCATTCCCAAAGTGGGGTCGCCGGAGGCGCCCATCCATCCTCGCGCCATTTCCGTTGGTTCACGGTTGTATAGTTTGTCTCAAACTCCCGGACTGCCTCGACGAGTTCCCTTGCCACGGACACCGCATCGAGTTTCTTCCCCACGCCGATATGATCCGTGATAGACAGGGCCAACCGGGCAATCGTGAAGGCCCCGGCAATCGTGTAGGGGTGCTGATGTGTCAATCGGGCGAGTTTGGCGGCGATGTCCCAAGGGGCCTCCATGTTGAGAAGAACCGGAGCCAGCCCGGACAGGACCGGCGCGATACCCGCCGATTCCTCCTCCTCCGTGAAATAATCCTCGGCAGCCCATGGATACTCGCTGCGCCACCTTCGGATGGCGCGAATCAGGGGACGACCGGCCTGACGAACGGATCCCAGATCCTCCCCTTCCATTCCGCCTGCAAGATCAATCAGGGCTGCTCCTGCGACGGCGACCGGCTCGCGGGCCATTTCGTCGGAAATGCCGACGGATAGGGAGGCAAGGAGCCTTTGGGTGGCAACGCCATGTAACCCCGGGAGGCGGTTTTTTTCCGGCCGGGCGGGGTAAATACGTCCATCCGCGAGGAAACCCTCGGCGCGTCCCTCCAATAGTTGCTGGATATGGCCTTCCTTGAGCCCTGAAAAGGGCGTTCCCAAGGCAGCACCGATCAGGGCGCCTTCGAGGATGAGTTCACGGGTGTCGGAGGTGATCATCTTTTCCTTTCCTCGCATCGGGATCGTCTTTACTCTTTCTGCAATCCGGCGGCAACGCCCCTGCGAAAGGTTCACCTCCCATGGCAATTGAAATCGAGAGGAAATTTCTGATTACCGAAATGAAGGATCTTGAACTTCCCAAGGGCCTTGAGATTGATCAGGGGTACCTCAACGAGGCGGGGGCCATGACGGTCCGTGTTCGAACCAAGGGCACGAAGGGGTACCTGACGATCAAGTCCCCGGTGAAAAGCGATGACAGCCGAGGGAGCGGCGATGCCATTTTACGTCACGAATTTGAATACGAAATCCCCTTCGGCGATGCAAAAGCCCTTCTGGAGCTTGCCCTCGCTAGACTGCATAAAACGAGGTATCTCCTTCCCGGAGGCATCGAATTGGACATCTTTCACGGGAACCATGAAGGTCTGATTCTTGCCGAGTACGAAAGCGAGGACGGTGCCCAGCCCGAGCCCGTTGAAGGCCTGACCTGGGTGGAAGTCACCTCCGATCCCCGCTACTCCAATTCCTGGATGGCACGAAACGGCATCCCCAAGCCAGCGCTTCAGAAGTAAGTCACCCAACCACGGATCCACCCACCCCTTCCCATGCCCCCAACCTGGAAACCTGACCAACGCAAGGCCGCAGCAGACCTCCTCAAGTGGTATCGAAAAAACCGCCGTGATCTTCCCTGGCGCCGCACACGCGACCCCTACGCCATTTGGCTCAGTGAAATCATGCTCCAGCAAACGACGGTTCGAACGGTCACCCCGCGGTGGAGCCGGTTTCTGGAACGGTGGCCCTCCATTGCAGACCTTGCAGACGCCCCGCTGGACGATGTCCTCCATGAATGGACCGGGTTGGGTTATTATGCACGGGCTAGAAATCTACACAAGGCGGCGGGGATTGTGGCTCGTGAGTTCGAGGGTCGCCTCCCGGAATCATTCGACCTGCTTCTCGCCCTTCCCGGCATGGGGCCCTACAC
>JAFIGB010000146.1 GCA_020831705.1 Candidatus Sumerlaeia bacterium
TACCACCGATCAGACGGGTCGTCGTTCCAATCTTGCCAACACGGCAATGTCCCGGGATGGCGTGGCTGCCTATCTGCACGTTGATGTGGATGATAATGGGGGAAATTCGGCCCGGACCACCCGCCTTCTTTTCAGCCACCCCGATGGCAGCACTCAGGTTTACGGCCAGGAGGATCTTCCTGAAGGTTGGGTCAACGTGAGTCAAAGCCTGGGACGTGCCTACGGGATCTACTTCCTGCCCGATGGAAAGCATGTACTCGTGCAGACTGGAACGGCGGAATCACCGACAACTTTCAATACAACGGTGGTTATTGACCTTTATTTCTCAAAAGGTCTGACGCCCGAGGATGGCTATGAGGATCGGCGTCGCTATTTCATTGATGAGGAAGGCAATACCATCTCCCTTCCCGGTGTGTCTTCCATGAGTGTGCTTTCATTGGAAATCGCAACCATGCCGGATGGGGAGATGCACTTCATCTTCTCCGTACTGGGGGGGGCTTTCGGCTCGGAAGGCACAAGGCATATTGTCGTCGGCAGGGTCGGCCATGATCAGTTCAGCTACGACATTATTGCGTCGGACTCGGGATACTACTCCATCTTTGATGCGGTTCTTGGGAACAACATGGGGAACTGGGATGAAACCATAAGAGACTATGCCTTTGCAGTTGACCATGAAGGTGAACCCCATGTGGTGATCAATTGGTATGAAAATGATCAGGCAACATTGAAGTATATGTATAGAAAGGGGGGTGATTGGGAAACGGAGGTGATTGCTTCGGTTTTTGAACCTGCGAATCCGACATCGACCTTCGATTCATTCACTCATGCAAATCCCTCCATCGCTGTCTATCCGGATGGGCGCGTGGCGGTGGCATGGGGACTCTCAAGGCGCGTCGCCACATTGTCCGTGCAATTCACCCATCTGCGTTACAGCGTCAGGAATTTGGAGGGCAACTGGAGTACATCCACCATTGTCAATTCCGCCGATGGATACTGTGGAAATGATGGATGTGGTCATACCGGCGGGCTTCCGCAACTATTCATCGATTACGGGGGGAGGGCACACCTGTTTTTCACGGATATCGGGCGGTCCCACTTTTCCGGGTTCGGCCAGTTGACATATCCGGGCAATCTTCGATACGCACAAAATACTGGCAACGGCTGGAGCTTTCACCGTGTCTATAGAATGACGAATGCTCCCCGCGGCGACGACGATCCGGATGTGGAAATCAAGTCCTACACCGTCGGTATGACACATGGTGGCGACCGCATTGCCGTTCACGGTGATTACTGGCTGGACGACTTTATGGCGGAGCCAAGAATTGTGGAAGACAAGCTCTTCCAGGTACGGATCGACAACCCCGTCATCGTGGAAGTGGAATACCCCACCCTGGATGCACCGGACGGCCTGACTTATCCCGCCTCCTCCACAACAGGAAGGTTCACCGTCTCCTGGGAGGCCGTGGAAGGGGCCGCTGTCTATCGTCTCGAACGATCCAACAATGGTGGTGCAACATGGTCGGAACGCTATACAGGCTCCGGACTTGAAATTCACGAATCCCTCATCAACGGCGATTACAGGTATCGGGTGCGTGCCGAAAACAACCTCGATTACAGTATCTGGCATGCTGCCGGGTACGACTGTATGGTTCGAATCGAAACCAACCCCATCTCTCCTGACGAGGAGCAGGCCTTCCGTCAATACATCCGCCACTTCTACCTGACGCTCCTCGATCGCGAACCGGAGCCGGGGGCTTTGGATGCGTGGATGAATGGGTATGATCGCATGGTGGAGATGAATCTAGACGTTCGCTTCCTCTTCCGCGATGTCAGCCGGATTTTTATTTTCTCCGAGGAATACCAGAATCGTCAGCGCAACGACGAGGAGTTCATCCGCGATTGCTATGCAGCCTTTATGGAACGGGTGCCCTCCCAGGGGGAGATTGATGCCTGGGTTCCCGGTGACTGGACCCGGCCTCCGGTGCTGACGCACTTCACCGAGTCGGAGGAATTTGAAAACCGTGTCGTGGATATCTTCCCCGGTCGGGAAGGGATCGCGGTGAATAATTTCGCCAGCACCATGTACTTTGGTGCGCTGGACCGGTTCATTGATCCGGCGGGATTGGATTACTGGGCGGGCGAGTTTTTGAACGCGCCAGACGTCCGCCAGCGCGCCCGTGAGATGTTCTTCCACCTGACCGAGTCGGATGAGTATCTTTCCAATGACCCAACAGCGGGCGATTATGTGACAAGCCTCTACCGTTCTTTCATGGGCCGCTTCCCGGCGGACAATGAAATTGAGTTTTGGAGCAGTGAGATTGTCAACCAACGGCAGAGCTTGGACCAAGTGGCGGATTTCTTCAGCAATTCCGAGGAGTTCACCGCCAGGCTGGTGCTGTATGGGTTGATTTCCGGCAAGTGATGGCCCGGCCCACGATTTGAAGTTCGGCATGCCCCGGGAGGTTGTTTCTCCGCCTTCCGGGGCTGCTTTCCTTTGTGAAAAAAGTGCGTCAATCGGTGGATTGATGTCGCTACCGCTTGCGTCGGAGTCCTGAAATGTGGACTATTCATGAGTGTCGCTCACGGAGTTTCAGTGGG
>JAFIGB010000158.1 GCA_020831705.1 Candidatus Sumerlaeia bacterium
TTCAGGGAAGACTCAAACGACCGGGTCAGTTCTGGACGGAACAGGGAAAGGAAAGACTCCTTTCCATAGAACTGGCCGAGAGAAACGGCGATGCGGATGAATTGTGGTTCTATCGACGGGAACTGGAGTGAGATGCGCCCCCCCTGTTTTCGACCACTCATTTACCCTTGACCGCCACGAATTCCAAGCTGCTTTTTTATCAACTGAATTGGTGAAGTTGGAAGTGGCAGACTACAAGGGGAGAGAATCGATGAAATGGCAGGGGGTCACCTCCGGGAATCAAGGAGGGAAGATGATCCGTTTCGGTGTGTTGCTTCTGGTCGCATTGGTTTATCTGACAACCGGCTGCGTGGGCATTGTGTATGACTCGAATGCGTTTCATGGCGGCCCGGTTCCACAAAGTGCTCCGAGGGGCATCTGGATAGACGAGATCATCATGCCGGAGAAATTTCGTTCGAGTGTTAACTCGACGGCAATGTATCGCAACGAGGCCATTGAGTTGGCCCGTCAGCAATTCCCCAATTTGTACCGAAATGATTCCGGTTCCGTCCGTGTCCGTGCCACGTTGATAGACAGCACCAGCAGTTCCCGTGTGGCAGGGACAATACTAGGTGTTCTGATATCCGTTGGATCTCTGGGAGTATTGCCCATGTACGTGGGGGAGACACGGACGGACTTCTGGCGTGTTGACTTCCTTGACCCCGAAACGGGTACCATCATGCACCGTGTCGACCTCCAATGTGCGGGTGAACATGCCCTCTTCGTCAGTATCTTTTCCCCAAGTGCCTGGATTCTTACCGCTGCCTCCTCGCCGCGCACCGACACTTCCGACATTTTCGGATCGGAAAATCAAGATGAGGCAGATCTCCGCCACCGCATGGACGCTCTTGTCTGGGGGATTGCCCGCGAGGTCGCCTATCACCATCAGCCCATATCCACAGTTGGTGGCCAATGACCGCAATCATGGGGATGACAACCCTCGCCCGTGTTTCTGGATCGTTTATATTAAAGGAGTTATGGAGATTTGGACTATTTCGCGAAATGCCCCCCAAGCTCCCTACCGTAAGTTGCACCTGCTTGAGAATCCCGATTTGTCCTTGACCAATCCGGATTTTCAGCGGTTTTTGTTGGCAATCACGATGGAGACCCGGGAAATGGCAGGTTACAACTGGAAAAGAGCAACGAAATGGCGGGAGTCCCCCTCCGGTAATCAAGGACGAAAAACCATCGGTTTCGGTGGGTTGCTTCTGGTCGCATTGGTGTTTCTGACATCCGGTTGCGTGGGGATTGTGTATGATTCGAATGCGTTTCATGGCGGACCGGTTCCACAAAATGCCCCGAAGGCCATCTGGATAGACGAGATTATCATGCCCAACCAATATCGTTCGAGTCTGAACTCAACGGCAATGTATCGCAATGAGGCCATCGAGTTGGCTCGGCAGCGATTCCCCAATTTGTATCGTGATGAAACCGATGCCGTCCGCATTCGTGCCCGATTGACAGACAGCAACCGCAGGTACCACTGGGCGGGGTCGATATTTGGTTTCTTGATATACATGGGATCATTGGGGGTACTGCCCGCGTACGAGGGGGAGACACGGACGGACTTCTGGCGCGTTGACTTCCTTGACCCCGAAACGGGCACCATCGTGCATCGTGTCGATCTCCAATGTGCGGGTGAACATGCCTCCTTTCTCAGCGTCTTTTTTCCGAGTGCCTGGATTATTGCCGCTGCCTCATCACCGCACACCGACACTTTCAGCGCCCTCGGTTCGGGAAATGAAAACAAGGCAGATCTCCGTCACCGCATGGATGCCCTCGTCTGGGGGATTGCCCGCGAGGTTGCCTATCACCATGAGTCCACATCCACAGGAGGTGGCCAATGATGACCATCATGCGATTAATAATCCCCATGATGATGATCACCCTCCTTGCTGCTGGATGCAACATCACCGCCCCCAACACGCCTCTCGTGGCCGAACGCGGATCCCGGACGGCATTCCTCGCCCCGGCGCCTTCAACAGCCGTCGCGGATGCAGGGCAAACCGCCCGTCAGCAAACGCCGCCCCGGGAACCGGCCTCCACCCCCGCACCAACCTCCACCCCAACTCCCACACCGGTGCCATCGCCCCAGGCGACTTCCCGACCGGTCGAACAGGCTGTTGCCTCGGCTCCGTCGGGCAGGCAGCACACGCCACCCTCCAACTTTAATCGGAACACATGGGCCGTCATTATCGGTGTCTCGGAATATGAATACGAAAGCGCCCAACTTCCCCGCCTGGCCTACGCCGCCAAGGACGCCCGCGACGTCGCCAATGCCCTGCGCAACAATGGATGGTCCCGGGACCATATCCATGTCCTGACCGATGAACAGGCCACCGAGCGCAACATCCGTCTCGCCCTGGAATCGTGGCTGACCAAGGCGCGGCCGGAGGACACCATTCTCCTCTATTGGGCCGGGCATGGATATCCCGACCCCGACGACCCCCGCCGGATCTATCTGGCCTGCTACGACACCGACATCAACTTCCCCGTTACCGGGATGCGCATGGACCGCGTGCGCGACATGCTCGCCGAGCGCAACGCCCACAACGTCGTCATCATTGCTGACACCTGTCATTCCGGCGGGTTGATGGTGCGCTCAGGAGGAAGCGAACGCGCCGTTGGCCGTGTCATGACCGAATCGCTGGGAGTCGACCAACCTGCCCGCCAGGCCGCCGAACGTGACCCCCTTCCCCCCGGTTGGATTTTCATGACCGCCGCCGACACCGACCGTCTGGCCATCGAGCATTCCTCCCTGTCCAATGGACTTTTCACCCATGTGCTTCTTCAGGGACTGGCCGGAGCCGCCGACGGCTACCGCGCCTCGGGCCCCCGCGATGGAGTCGTCACCTTCGGCGAACTGCGCGAATGGATGCGCTCCCGCATGCCCGACGAGTCCTACCGGGTCGTCGGCAAAGGCCTCCACCCCGAAATCAACACCAACACCGCAGACCCAAGAATATGGAACCTCCCCATCAATCCATGAATGCCCCCCATGATGATTTATAGATCCCCCATCAACCCGTGATCGGTGGGGAAGTTGTTGGAGAAATTAGAATCCTATTCAAAGTGGTGAAGAAAGGGACATCCATTACGAAAGTCCCAGCGTATAGACAATTCACGCCGCGATATACTCCCTGCCTTTGAGCGACTATGGACATCCGTTTCGAAAGCCCCAACGTCTAGACAATTCACCCTTCCCAAAATTCCTTCATCCCTTTGCCTTCATCCTTCATCCTTTTAACACGCTCGCCCCCCCCGCCCCGTAACCTCCGGGGGGGGCGGGGTGGTAAATACGGTAATTGGGTTAATAAGGTTGTTTGGTGGGGGGGGGTGTGGGGTAG
>JAFIGB010000159.1 GCA_020831705.1 Candidatus Sumerlaeia bacterium
TTCAGGGAAGACTCAAACGACCGGGTCAGTTCTGGACGGAACAGGGAAAGGAAAGACTCCTTTCCATAGAACTGGCCGAGAGAAACGGCGATGCGGATGAATTGTGGTTCTATCGACGGGAACTGGAGTGAGATGCGCCCCATTCATTCTCTTCCTGGTTTTTACTGTGGACACATTGATTAGCCCGACATCATTAGTGTTCGATATGTATCTTGGCAGTTTGGTCATCCTATCCATTCCCGGAGGGCCAATCGCCATAAGTCTTACTGTCAGAAATCGACTCAAAAAACGTGGGTTTACCTCCCTAAAATACCGTCAGGTAGATGAAATCGTGTGGGAACTCGGCTATAAGGTTGCCACCAAACCGTTGCCCAGCCTTCAGGACATCGAGTCCCTTCCCGACTACAATGAGGAGGATTCGCTTTCCATTGCCTTCCTCATCCGCATGTACTGGGATTCGAGGGCGTCATCCCAGTAAAATCGGTGATGATAAGACCGGATATTTTTTGAAAAACGACGAACACTCATGCAGGGACCAGACGGGCAGGCGGACAAGGTGAACTTGCGACTCCAGTCCCCTCTTGGGTTCTTCGGAGCAGGCTTGGTGGTCCTCCTCGTGATCGCTTTCCTCTTTGCCCTCCACACCAGATATACCGAGGCAACCATTCGCCGAAATAATTCCCGTGTTCATGCGGACCTCCGCGCCTTCGCCACCGCCCTGGAAAGCTACTATGTCGACTGCAGCCAGTACCCCGTCATGACCATGCAGCGCAACCTTGGCTACGGTACTCAACGTCTACCGAAAGATATTCCCGTCTCCCGAACATTTCGCCTCGATATTGACATGCGGGCGATGACCCTCACGACACCGATTGCCTATCTTGTCAGTTATCCCCATGACCCCTTCGCCACATATCGGGGCACCACATACAGTTACTTCAATGACCGATCTGGATGGATTCTTGGCTCCTGGGGGCCGGACCGGGATCAGGCAACCGGTGGCGATCTTCAGTGGCAACGGGGGGAACAGGACACAACCTTATACAATAAGTCAGAAAATCCGAATCACGAGGAATGGGTATTGGATCGAACACCACAACGGTTTCGCAATTACTTTGAAAACCGCCTTCCAGGGCAGGGCGTGGCCAATGTCTATAACTCATGGGAATCCCAACCAAGCGAATTGCTCCTTGGAGGAGATCATGCCCAATACGGCGAAGGAGCCTTCACCTTCGACCCAACCAACGGCCTGCGATCCCAGGGGGACATCTGGCGGGTGAAGAACTGAGTGTCAGCCATGTATTAGGATTCAAGAACCTCTCGCGGAACACGGTATCCACCCACCAGGAAGGCCACAACAGCCAGCATTACAAATGCGGGAAGTCCCATGAAAAGCCCGGGGAACAAGATCGCCGCCCCGACAACCAGTCTGGCCCGATGAATGGCCACCCCCGGGCTGTTGCGCTTGATCGGCCCGGGGGGCGGTCTTTTGGTGATATACTTCTGGAGGGACTCCCTCCTGAAAGCCACAAAACCAACGATCATGAGGATCAGAATCAGAAAGAAGAACCCCGTTCCTTCCGGGAATTCCACGGCCAAATCCCCGCCCGTAAAGTCGATCATGTGTATGGAATGATAGACACCCATCCCAATGAGGACACCAACGCCCAGATGCAGGAGAATGATTCCCAATGGCCGGACACGCCGCGCCCAGGCCGGGTTCCAAAGCGTGCCCCCTGATGGGAAATGATTGATGAGAAGGAAATGAAGCACAAACCCACTGATCATGAGTTTGACGAGCTTCTCCATCACCGATGGGTTTTCTGCAAAAAAATAGGTGAGGATCGCCATCAACAGCAGGCAGGGAGTTCCAAGCCACTTTTCCAGAACACGCGAATCCTGCCCATCAGGCCTGACTGAAGTTCCTTCTCCCATGTCAGGACGAGGCTCGTTACTCACTCTTTTCCGGCCTGTCGTCCCCCGGCTTCTGGCGGATCTGTTTCCCGCGGTAGACGGCAAAATTGTCATACCACGCGAAAACCGTGGTGAATTCACCATCCTCATCCACCGGCGCCCATACTGGGGAGCTTCCACCATGGAAGGTGCTGAACAACACCCGATCAATCAAGGTATTGTCACCATCCTCCCCACGGAAGCGAACCTCGTCGTGGGGTATGATCAACTCGCCATCCACGTATATATGGGCGAAGCCGTTGGCCTCCTCCGGGTCGTTGACTTTCACATGGAAGGAAATGGCGTGATATTGCCCGGGTGTGAAGGTGAAATCCGGGTTTCGCTTCCCCGTTCCGAACCTTCCCGGTTGGTCCTGATTGTACAGGTAGGTCCGGGTCTCTCCACCGGAGGCGAAATTCGCCCTGGCACTCCAGCCATCAGGGCGCATGTCGTTCCCCCCTGCAATGGGACGCGACGGACCCAGCCCATGGAGCTTTCCACCACGTACAAACTGGAAGTCATCATCGAATCGCACGTCAAATTGGAGCGTGTATTCGTCCCCACTTTCACCGAGGGGAATTTGCCGGACAACCCGGCGGCTCCCCTGTTCGAACCCCTCGTAGCGAACTTTCAGGGCGGTCCCCCCGTCG
>JAFIGB010000164.1 GCA_020831705.1 Candidatus Sumerlaeia bacterium
GCCCTCTACGAGGATCGCCGCGAGGAATTTGCCCAGCCCGAACGGGTTCGGGTGCGTATTGTGCTCCTTGAAGGCCTCGACGAGGCGGAGGAAGTCCTTCAGCTCCTCGAGGAGGGTGCCGATTTCCGCCGACTGGCTCAGGAACGCAGCATCCACGAAAGTAGAATTGAGGGGGGCGAGCTGGAGGAATTCCGCCGCGGAACCTTCAACGAGGATTTCGAGGAGGCTGCCTTCTCCCTCGACCCCGGCGAACTGACCCTCGTCACCACCGGTGCGGGGACGTTTGTCATGGAAAAAGTTTCCCACGTCGCCGCCAGCTACACCCCCTTTGACCAGGTTCGCCCCTTACTGGTGGATGAACTTCAAACCCAGCGCAGGGAATTGGTCCTCCAGCAGGTCCAACGCGCCAGTGCCTCCCACTGATCATCCCTCGACACTCCACACCCCGGACATACAATGACCTTTTCCGAATTCGCCCTTTCCCAAGCCGTCCTTGATGGCATCAGCAATGCCGGATACACCGAACCGATGCCCATCCAGCGCGAGGCAATTCCTTCGATCCTCGAGGGAAGTGATGTCGTGGGGTGCGCCCAGACGGGAACGGGCAAGACAGCGGCCTTCCTGCTGCCGATTATTGAGCTTCTCCACACTCAGGGCCACGCCCGTCGTTACCGCCCCCGCGCCCTCGTTCTTTCACCCACCCGTGAACTGGCCGCCCAGGTGGTGGAGCATTTCGAAGTTCTCGCCAAGGGCACCGGCCTGCGCGCCTGCGCCATCACAGGTGGTGTGGACATCGGCCCCCAGGAAGTCGCCTTTGGCAATGGCGTGGAGCTTGTCGTGGCCACCCCGGGGCGCCTTCGCGAGCACCTTTCCCGGGAGGGATTGAAGTTCACCGACCTGCAGGTTCTCGTCCTCGACGAGGCCGATCGCCTTCTCGATGCCGGGTTTCTCCCCGATGTCCGCCACATCATTGATCGACTTCCCGAACGCCGCCAGACCCTTCTTTTTTCCGCCACCATGCCGCTGGAAATCGAGCAGCTGGCCCATGCCATCCTGCGCCACCCCAAGCGCATCCAGGTGGGCCTGATCCAACCACGCGATTCCATTCGCGAGGAGTTTTACCCGGTTTCGGAAAACCAGAAGTCCGAACTGTTCCGCGCCATTCTCGCTCGCGAGGATGGCATCGACCGCATGATCGTCTTTGTCCGCACACGCGCACGGGCCGCCAGCCTTACCCCCATTCTCGCCGAGGTCACGAACCTTCCCGTCGGGGAACTGCACGGCGACCTGGATCAAAAGCAGCGCAATGAAACCCTCGAGGCGTTTCGTGCCGGCGAACTGCGTCTTCTCGTCGCCACCGATGTTGCCTCCCGCGGTCTGGACATCGCCGATGTCACCCACATCGTGAATTTCGATGTTCCCAACACCGCCGAGGATTATATACATCGCATCGGTCGCACCGCCCGGGCGGATCGATCCGGTGTCGCCTATACACTTGTCTCGACAAGAGAACTTACCCTCGCGGAAAAAATTCGCGGCACCGTGCGCCGTCCCATCCAGACCGGCCGCATTCCCGGCTTTCCCTACGAGGAACTTTCGGACGACGGCCCCTCGCTCATGCCCGGGCGATCCCGCCTGCCCCGTCAATACCACGAGCGCGAGACGGGTGATGGACACCGGCCCAGCCCCTTCACCAAGAGCGGCAGTCTGCGCCGTCGCCACCAGGACCAAAGCGATCCCCAGGAAAACCAGCGCAATCGCAAGAAACGCATCGAGCGAAAGGCCAAGCGCAAGCTTCCCCACAAGCGCCGCAAGCGGTAATCCCTGCTCAGGTGTGGCGGGTGTTTCCCGTCTCCGTGATTGCCTGTTCCAAAATCTTCAGCATGGCCTCCAGCTCCGCCTCCGTTGTTGTCAGCGGCGGCCACAAATAGACAGCCCTTCCCCGTGGACGCACCAGCAGGCCCTCCGCCATGGCCGTCCGTCCAATGGCCCGCGCCCGGTCGGGGCCACCATGTTCATCGGGAAATTCCATCACGGCAATCATTCCCAGCGAAAGATGGCGCGTGCCGGGAAGCAGGCTGCTTAACTTGGCAAAACCGGCATCCAGTTGCTTCCCACGTATGGCCACCTTTTCGAGAATGGCCTCCTCCTCATATATCCGCAGGGCCTCCACCGCGAGGGCAGCGGTCACCGGGTTTCCTCCGTAGGTGTGACTGTGATAAAATGTCCGGTCGACCCCATCCTCCCCGTTGCGAAAGCTGTTATAGACATCGGGTGTGACCATCGTGGCGCTCATGGGCATCATCCCGCCGGTGAGGCCCTTGCCGATGGTCATAATATCGGGGGTGATGCCCGCCCGGCCGCAGGCAAACATGGAGCCGGTCCGCCCGAATCCGACGGCGATTTCATCGGCAATGAGCAGGATGTCCAGTTCGTCACAAAGTCGACGCAGCCTGCGGAGGTACTCCTCCGGGTATATACGCACCCCGGCGGCACCCTGGCAAAGGGGCTCAACCACCACCGCCGCGATTTCCTGGTGGTGTTCCCGCAGGATTTCCTCCATCGGCCCGAAGCACTCGATATCGCAACTGGTTGGCTCCTTGCCAAAAGGGCACTGGAGGCAGTGGGGCGAGCAGGCACGGTGGGCGCGCGTGACGGCGGGCAGGTAATCCTTGTGGAAGCTTTCCACATACCCCACGCCAATCGCCCCCAAGGTGTCCCCGTGGTAACCTTCGACGAGACCAACAAACCGGGTCTTCCCGGGGACGCCGATATTCACCCAGTATTGCAGGGCAATTTTCAGCGCCGCCTCCACCGCCGAGGCGCCATCGCCGCAAAAGAATGAATATTGCAGGTCCCCCGGCGCGATGTCCGCCAACCGCTCCGCCAGTTCGATGATTGGAGGGTGGGACATCCCGCCAAGGATTACATGCTGCAATTTGGCGGCCTGGTTCTGAATGGCACCGACCAGTCCCGG
>JAFIGB010000495.1 GCA_020831705.1 Candidatus Sumerlaeia bacterium
GGGGGGGGCCCCCCCCACCCCCCCCCCCCCCCCCCCAATCGCATCACAGAGGCTTGGCGTTGGCCAGAGTGCGCCTGACGCCAAAGATTGTCCGCAGCCTGCCACTGGTTGGACCTGCGGACACCCATTCGGAGACCGTCACCTGCGATACAGAGGTGGTCGGTCTGAGGGCGCATGCGACGAAACGCGCCAAGTATTACGCTTATCGCTACTCCCTGCGCGGAGTGAAGCGATTGTTATGGCTGGGGGACGTGGAGTCGATTTCTCTCGCAGAGGCGCGGGAAATGGCTCTTCGGGCTCGCGCGATGGTGGCGCGGGGTGTCCATCCCACCACAGAGGCGGCGCGGAGGCGCGCCGCGGTGACGGTATGGAAGTTCTTTCGAAGCGAACACCTGCCGTTGCTGAAGTCCACGATCAAGTCATGGCGCACGTCGCGTCAAAGGCTGCGCGATCATGTGAAGCCGGTCCTCGGTCATCTGCCGATCATGGATGTGACGGCCCGGGACCTGAAGCGTCTATACGACGAGCTCGCCGAGAGGACCACCGTGTCGACGGCGAACCGCGTCCTTGCAGCGGCGAGCGGACTGCTGAAGCACGCCGTACGCGAGGGCATTATCAGGAAGAACCCAGCGTCGGCCGTCCGGCGGCGGCGCGAGACGGGGGCGCGCCTGCGCTTTCTGGATCGCGACGAGGTGGCCGCGTTCGCCGGCGCCTTGCGGAAGGAACCGCGTCTATACGTCAGGGCCTTTTTAGAGTTGGCGCTGCTGACGGGACTCCGACGTTCAGAATTGCTGGGACTTCGCTGGCGGGACCTCGATCTGGCGGTCCGCTGCGTCCATCTGGCCGAGACCAAAGCCGGAGGTTCGAGGGACGTGCCGATCTCGTCTGCGGCGGCCGCTGTGCTGGCGCGCCTGCCCCGTGGAGCCGACTCGCATTATGTCTTCCGCGGCTCTCGCCCCGACCGTCCACTGAGCGATCCATCGAAGCATTGCCGGCGTATATACAAGGCCGCCGGCATCACGGGATGTACCCTCCATACGCTTCGCCATACCTTCGCCAGTCACGCGCTGGCGGGGGGTGTGGCCCTGCAGGAGATCGCCGCACTCCTGGGACATCGGAGCCAGCGGACCACAATGATCTATGCCCACATCGGCTCCGGGGCCATGCGCTCCGCCGCCGAGGCGGTGGGTGAGGCACTCGGTGGAATTAGTGCCATCGAACACCAACGCAGGACACCGAAAAATCAAGGAGACGCCGTCCATGGCGAAGAGTAAAGTGGATCACAGGAAGGGCTTGAAGGTGGAGCTGATCGAGGATGTCGACGCAGGTGCGGACGCCGAGTCCGCACGCGTCATCGAGTTGGACGAGGAGGTCGAAAGCGGAAAGGGCCGCGAGGACTCCACCAAGGGTGTCGTCCTCGTGGAGGAGCGTCTTAGCGCCCGGAACTTCGAAGTCATCGCGGCTTGGTTCTTGAACCAAAACGTGAAGAAGCCACCCTTCGCCGTATGGCGCGGCAAGGTCAATGAGAGCGTCCTCAAGAATGGGAAGGCCTCGCTGCGGAATCCGCAGCGGGCCCAACTGGAGTTCGCTATCGGTCGCGATGTGGCCTTCTGCCGGGAGGGTAAGGACGGCCACCGCGGGACGCGCGTTGATGTCGGCTTGGTCCTCGACGTCCTCGAAGTGCTTGCCGATCAGGGCAAGCTGCCGGTCGTTCGGCGCCAGCGAAGTGTCCCGACATTTACGAAAGACGGGCGGCTTCTCACGGAGCCCGGGCTGGATCTGGATTCGGGCATCCTGCTGACCGAGGGGCTGCAGGTCGCCCTTGGCAAGGGCTCCATGAAACGGGCGCTCCGCTCGCTCGAGTTTCTGAACTCGGAAGTGCTTCAAGGCTTCCGTTTTCGGGATCCTGCATCCCGGCACAACTTCATCGCGTTGCTGCTCCTTGTCGTCGCCAGCGATTTGGTAGACGACCTTGTCCCTCTGGCTTTTATTGCGAAGCGGAAGACTGGCGAGGGTGCTACGACCCTGGCCCAACTGATTGGCATTCTCCTGACCGGCGACCCCGTTTCGACGGTTGTCGAGGAAGCCAGCGGCAAAATCATGCCGGCCGTCAACGCGGCGATCGCCTTGGATCCTCCACTCCTCCTTCTGGACAACGTCGAGCATGCTGGCGACGCCGCTGCCATCGAGAATTGGCTGACCTGCAAGAATCACCAGTTCCGGCTCTATGGGACGCATGACACTGAGTCGGTTGAGAACCGCTGCATCAAAATCCTCACCACCCGTCGGGCCAAGCCCTCCGTGGATATCCTGCGCCGGTCGCTACCGATCTTCATGGGTGCAAAGAATGACAACGGCAAACAGCCGGTGGACCGCGTCCACAGACGCCGCGAACTCGAGGGCTGGTTTCGCGAGCACCGCGTGCCCATCCTGCAGGCGCTTGTCGACATCGTGGCGGCTTGGAATAAGGCCGGACAGCCCGAGTTCGAGTTCCCGGGCTCGTATGCCTTCCCCCGGTTCGCCGCGGTCATCGGTGGGATCCTCCACAACGTCGGTTGCGACCAGTTCCTGGCCAACTGGCGCGCGACGATGGACGAACTCGACGGCGAGGGCACCGCGAGCCAGGAGTTCGTGCGACTGTGGTGGATTGCCCATCATTCCAAGCCGGTGAAGGCCGCGCAACTCGTCGACATCATCGTGGAAAACGGTATTCGGCTGGACCCCCGGCGGCCTGCTGCCGGGACCAACCAGCACAGTCTCGGACACCTGCTTCGCCACTTGGCCGACAACGAGATCGCAGGTTACTGCATCGAGGATGCCGGGATTATTGGCAACTCCCACTCGTACTGCCTTCGCAAGCTTGCCGACGCCTAAACTGCAACCGAACCCAACCCGGGGGCGGGGGGGGCGGGGG
>JAFIGB010000166.1 GCA_020831705.1 Candidatus Sumerlaeia bacterium
ATAATCATGCACACCAACTCTGAGTTTATCAGGATGGGAAACTACAAGGAGAGGGTGAGGCCTGTCCACACCCATACTGTTGACTCCAACAATATCACCGAGATTTATTCGGTAAAGTTCTCACCAGACTCCAAAGCATATATTATTTCCGGGAGTGGCAACTTCGTGTATGTTATTGGGGTTGATGGGACTGTGATTCATTCGATCTTCATCGATGCCTCATCTACTGGATTCGCATCAGGGTTTTGTCCGGATGGCTCCTGTTTTTATCTTGGTACATCACAGGGAGAAATACTTTTTTTTGATTATGAAACAGGAGAGATTATCGATTCGTTGATGGCTCACGAAGGGAATATATATTCTGTGGAGTTTTCACGGGATGGCAGGTACCTTTTAACCACAGCCCTTGGTGGCGGTGCAAGCCAGTTTTGGGAAATGGACTCCCAAACCCTTCTTTGGGAGTCTGAAACAACCCATTTTGTTAACAGATGTAGCTCCATATGCACAATAAACAAACTTGTCCTTTCGACAAACGTGAACCGTGAAGTCGTACTTCTTGATCTGGATACTGGGGAATTGGTGCATACGATAACCGATCTCGAACTTGAGGCAGTAAAGTGCCATTTCAGTCAGGACGGAACAGGATTTCATGTTGCGACCTCAGACAGATCTATACAGTATGACATACGAGGTTTCCAAAAGGTATCAACCGTATTTACAGCAAGCAGTGCAATGAGAGTTGACTACAGTACTGAAGGCTCTCTGGTACTTCACGGCACATCTTCAAATGCGGGCATGCTCCGAATTAATGATCTAGATACTGGGGATCTGCTGTGGTACCGATTTTTGGGGAGCGATGCAGTCAGATCAGTCTCCTTTTCTCCAAACGGTGAATTCATTGCAGCAGCTATAAGCAACCAAAGGACTGTGTATCTTTTCCATGCAAACCATGGGGAGGTTTCGATTAGACCCGCACATAGTGATCCTGTTGAGGCAATTGCAATTCTACCGGAACAGGAACTTTTATTAACAAATGGTTTCAGAATGACTATACAGATTTGGGAATACATTACCGGGAGTTTGCTCAGAGATAGGCGCACTCATAAATCAAATGTAACCTCATTTGGAGTCAATTACGCCAGAAATCTGTTTGCATCTGGATCGATGGATGGAGAAATCCGATTATGGAAACCAATCGACAGGAACTTCCTCCATACTCTTCGTGGCCACGCCAATGCAATCAACTCCCTCGCTTTCTCTCCAGATGGAAACCGCCTTGTTTCCGGGGGAGAGGAAGTCATTGCACGCATCTGGGATATTGATAACGGAAGAACCATCCGCCTCTTGCCCCACCCCGCAGCAGTTAATTCCGTTGCCTGGTCAACTGAAGGCGAATCTATCATAACTGCAAGTGGTTCCGTGGCTCGCATCTGGAACCCCAATACAGGAACGGTCCGTAACCTATTGGAAGGTCATACTGGCACCATTCAATCTATTGCGACAGGTTATTTGGACACAAGTTTTGCCGTAACCGCAAGTTCGGACCGGACCGCTCGCATCTGGAATCTGACAAATGGCCAACTCATGAACACAATTACCGGACATTCAGAACGCATCAATGACGTTGCCGTTTCACGGGATGGTTCCCTTTTGGCCACAGCAGGTGCGGATGCATCTGTTCGGGTATGGCGGGTTGCGGATGGCGAGTTGCTCGACTCATTTACAAACTTGGGAGCCCAGGCACTTTCTGTTGATTTTTACCCGGATGGTCGGAAGGTTGTGGCGGGCCTTGCATCCGGCAAATCCCTCACATTTGAAATCCGCCCTCCACGCGCCATTATTGTTTCCGGGGGTGGGCCTTATCCGGGGAATGCCATTGCCCGGCAGACGCACGAGCTTGGCAAGTATGCGTATAGAACGCTCCTCGCTCGGGGGTATACTCCCGAGAATGTCATGTATCTCGATGCCTTCCCCGAGGGGCATGTTTTTTCGGCGGGAGGGGATCCGGTTTCTTGGGATATTACCGGCAACGGTGTGGCGGATATAGACGGACCCGCCACGCGTACCACCTTCGAGGAGGCCCTTACCGGGGAATTCGCCACGGAGGCGGGGCGGCTTTTGGTGCTTATGATCGACCATGGTTATCGCACCGCGGATGTTATGGCCTTTCGCATGAACCCGGAGGAGGCCGTAACCACGACGGAGGTTAATCATTGGCTCGACACCCTCCAGAACACGGCTCCGGTTGATGTGACACTTGTCGTGGATTGTTGCTACTCGGGTCAGTTCGTCATCGATTGCCGAAAGACGGATGCCATTCCCTCCGAACGCCAGCGTATTGTCATCGCCTCGACGACGGAGACGAACGAGGCCGTGTTTCTTCCCGCGCCCGACCTGACATCGTTCATGCACACCTTCCTGGGGTCGGCCTACATGGGCAACTCCATGGGCGAGGCCTTTCGCTCCGGTGCACGGTTCTTTTCCGCCTTTCCCGTCGCTGGCCAGGCGCCGCGTATAGACGACGGAGAAGCCGGGGGCAGCAATCCCGATCTGATTACCCCGCGGGCGAATCAGCAGTTTTTCGGCGCCAGCTGGGCCTACGGCGTTCAGGCCGACAGAAACATCAACGACTTCTTCCCGGCCATTGCGTCCGTCAATCCCGCCGACACGACGATCCCGCCCAATGAACCTGTGACGGTGGAGGTGCGCATGCTCCCCTTCCAGAATCCCGACCGTGTCACAGCGGTGCTGCGGCCACCGGCTCCCACCATTCTATCCGGCGAACCGATCGTCGGCCTTCCCAGGGTGGAACTGGTAAAGGTCGAGGAAAACCCCGCCGTTGGCGATCTGTGGCGTGCTGTTTTTGATCCTGCCGATTCCGACTTTCCCCTCGCCGAGGAAGGCCCCTACCGCATGACGGTCACCGCGGCGTTTGGGTTCAATCGTCTATCCGATCCCAAGACCGTTTCCTTCACGGTTTCCAGCGAGCCCGACCCCGACGCCACGGCGATTCGTGCCGTGATTGCGTATGGCACGTCGCCCCACGACACGTCGAACAGGGCGCTCGCCTCTGCTGCGGAGTACGCCTACCGGGTGACCCTCGATCGCTTTCAAAGTTCCGACGGAACACGCCACGGCGAGTGGATAGATCTCTTTACAGATCATGAGATGCCCTTCTCCGCCAAGTCCTCCCGGCGTACTGTCCGTGAAGCCCACAAGGCAATCAGCACCGGTAAGACCCTCGCCGTTCCAATGACCGGCAATGCGATCCTTTCCTCCATTTCCGCGCGTGGGAACGAGGCCGATCGCCTGACACTGATCCTCGGTGTTTCCGACGCGTCCAATGGCCTGCTGCGTTTTTCCGACACAGAAACCGTCAGCGCTGCGGAACTGAGCGCCGCCCTTGACGCCATCAGCGCCAGCGAGGTGCTTATCATTATAGACGGACCCGGCTCCGGTTCCTTCCTCCCCCACCTGACGACATCCGGCGACCAGCAGCGGGTGGTTATCACCTCGGGCCGCGCGGAGGAGTGCGCCATCCTCATGGCTGAACCTCCGGTGACCTTTACCCACCGACTTCTGGGACCGCTCTGGGGGGGTGAGGATGTCTATACATCCTACCAGGCCGCCCGCCAGTTTATGTCGAACTTCGTGGGGAACTTTGCCGGGACCCGTATTACTCCCCTCCTCGACGACAACGGCGACGGCGTCCATGATTTCCGCGACGGCACACTTGCCAGAACGATGATGCTGGGACGCTCCTACGCCTTTGCCGGCGACGAGGCCGCCGGGCTACCCTTTATTATAGACGTCGAAATCGAGCATCCTGAAGGCCCCGGTGCCATGGCGACCCTGCGGGTACGGCTCCTTGGCGGCGTCGAACCTGCCACCGACCCTGACATTGCCGACCCCCTCGAACGCGCCCGTGTCTTTGCGCAGTTCGTTCCCACCGGCGTGGAGTGCGGCGAGGGAACAAGCGCTCTCCCCCGCTTCCGCCTCCGCCGCGAAGGCGCAGGATCCTGGACCTGGTCCGCCCAGGTCAGCCCCGCCTTCCTCCCCAACGGCACCCACCCCGTGGCCTTCTACGTCGAATACCCCGATGGCGACACGACTAAGCTCAGCGAAATGCGCACAGAACAACTCCGCCTCAATGCTGAGGCAGGAGCAGACCAACCATCCGGATGGATCACGCGGTGACCTATACAACTTTATCCTCAAGAAGAGACCACATTATTATGTCACGATTCTATTTTTTGGTCATTGTAATTGCACTCTCAGCAAGCCTCCCGGCGAGACAACCGCTGCAACAGTTCGGCCAGGGACTCGGCCCTTACGCTGCGGCTGTTCCGCCGAATGAGCAAACCTATCTGACGGGGGGGGAACTTGGTGCCTTTTTGTGGGATATTGAAACAGGGGAGTTTCTTCGGTCATTTTTGAACCATGAGGGCAGAGTGACTGCGGTGGCCTACTCTTCAGATGGATCACGTGTCTTGACGGGGGACAGCAACGGCGGTGTGAATTTGTCAGAGACAAGCACCGGAAATTTAATCCATGCAATTCCCGCCCACAATGGATCAGTCAACTCAGTTGCTGCCTCACCTGACGGACTGACTGCGCTGTCAGCAGGGTCCGATCAGGTTGCCCGTCTCTGGAACTTGGAAACCGGGGAACTCATTCGCACCTTCCAGGGGGCATCGAATATCAATGTCGTCGAGTTCTCCCCGGATGGACAATTGTTTGCCATGGGAAAGGAAACTTGGGGGACCTGGCTGTGGGATGTTAATACTGGTGCCCTACAACACAATTTTGAGGGACAGGGAACAAGAACCACGGTGGATTTGACTTTTTCATCAGATGGGCTGACCTTGCTAACGGGCAATAATTTTGGAAGTGGAATTTTATGGGATATTGCTACGGGAGTTAAAATAGATGAGTATTCGCACACTGATGGGTTCCCATTAACAGCAGTTGGATTTGCAAACTTAGACCAGGATATTATATTAGGGTACAATTATGATTATGGAGCTATACTCTTATATGAGAACCGGGATCCTAATTCTGAAATCTTTCTTGCACATAGCGCTCCAGAAGCGATGATGATAAC
>JAFIGB010000167.1 GCA_020831705.1 Candidatus Sumerlaeia bacterium
ACCCTCGCTCTTGTCGGGGGAGGCAAGGGAATCAATGCCAAGGTGGATGCCCTCCTCGCGGGCGGAGATACGCACGAGGAACTTGCGCTTGAACCCACGCTCGACAACGAGGCTGCGAATGAGCAGCTCCGTCTTGTCCGAGTTCAGGTAGGCCGCCTCGGCCTTGTATAGATTTTCCTTCTCCTTGAACTCGATGGGCTGGAACGCCAGCCAGATGTCCTCGGGCGAGAGGGGGCCATTGAGTATCACATGGGGCATCGTTGTTCTCCTTCATTCATGGGGATTGTCAGACATCCAGCACGGCAAGCTCCCTGGGGAACCGGGACAGGATCTCGGCCCCGTTCTCACCAAGGAGGATATAATCTTCTATACGGACGCCGCCGAGGCCCGGGATATAGACACCAGGCTCGATGGTCACCACATTTCCGGCCACCAGGGGTGTGTCGTCCGCCATGGGACTCAATCGCGGGCCTTCGTGAATCTCAAGCCCGACACCATGACCCAGGCCATGTCCAAAGTAGGCCCCATAACCCGCCGTGTCGATGATCTCGCGGGCAATGGCATCCACCTCGACACCGGTCATTCCGGGGCGGATGGCCGCAATGGCCGCCTCGTTTGCCTCAAGGACAACCTGATAGACACGTTCCATTTCCTTCGGAACGTGGCCGAGGAAGGGGTTGCGCGTCAGGTCGGAACAATATCCGTCCACGATGCCGCCAAGATCCACCGTCACGGCATCCCCCTCCGCAAGCAGGCGGGGCCCGGGGTGGTGATGGGGCACCGATGAATTCGTGCCGCTGGCGACAATGTTGGAAAACGATTCCCCCTCGCCGCCAAGCTCCTCGGAGGAAAACCGGATCGCCCGGCTGATGTCCTGTTCGCTGGCACCGGGGCGAAGGAGCGAAAATGCATTTTCCATCATGCGATCGGCAAGACCCACCGCGCGGCGAATCCGCGCCAGTTCCTCACCATCCTTGATTGCACGCAGCCCCTTCACAATCCCGCCCGCGCGCTCAAGGGGACACCCGCCCAGCCAGGTGGTCAGCTTGTCGTGCTGTTCCACGGAAATCGATTCCTCGAAGCCGACCCTTGTATAGCCACGGGCGGCAAAGAAACCCTTGAGGAATTTCTGGACTTCCCGACCGGGCTGCACCTTCACCGTCATCCAGGAAAGATCGCGCTCGGCAGCCTCGCCGTAACGGGAATCCGTGATCAGGCACACCTCCCGGGCATCCACGACCAGAACGGCGTAGGAGGCGCGGAATCCACAGAGATAGACAATATTGATGCCGTCAAGAACGACGAGGGCATCAAGGTTCTCCTCCTTCAACCGCGCCCGCGCACGTTCCAGCCGGGCGAGATGGACTGTATATCCATGGGAATCCACGTTCAGGCCCCCTTGCTTCTCAGGCGTTGTAGGAGGCGGCGGTGGTGCTGCCCCCCTCGCCGGTCCAGTTGGTGTGGAAGAACTCGCCCCGGGGCTTGTCCACCCGCTGGTAGGTGTGGGCGCCGAAGTAGTCGCGCTGGGCCTGGAGGAGATTCGCGGGGAGTGACTCGCAACGCAGGCCATCGTAGTACGCCAGGGCGCAGGAGAACGCGGGCGTTGGAATGCCGTTGAGCACCCCGAGCGCCACCGTCCGCCGCCAGCCATTTTCACACTCCACAATGCGGTCCTTGAACCACGGCGCCAGCAGCAGATTGTCCAGGCCCGGGTCCTCATTGAAGGCGCTGTTGATCCGACCAAGGAAGGACGACCGGATAATACATCCCGCACGCCACATCAGGGCGATGGCTCCCTTGTTGAGTTTCCACCCAAAATCCTGCGCCGCCGCCTCGATCATGTCGAAGCCCTGGGCGTAGGAAACCATCTTGCTCGCCAATACGGCATCACGGAGGTCGTTGAGGAACGCCGTTTTCTCCGGGGCCTCCATCATCACCGGGGGCTTGCCGAACACTGCAGCCGCGGCAACGCGACGATCCTTCATGGCGGAAAGATTGCGCGAGAAAACCGCCTCCGCAATGAGACTCACCGGCTGGCCAAGATCCAGACCGTCAACCACTGTCCAGCGCCCGGTGCCCTTCTGCCCCGCCATGTCGAGAATCAGGTCCACCACCGGCTTCCCTGTTTCCTCGTCACGAACGCGGAAAATCTCACTCGTGATTTCAACCAGATAGCTTTCCAGATCCCCCGCATTCCATTCCGCAAATACATCGGCAATTTCGTCGGTGGAAAGGTTCAGCGTCTCCTTCATCAAATGGTAGGCTTCGCAAATGACCTGAATATCGCCGTACTCAATGCCGTTGTGGATCATCTTCACGAAGTGTCCCGCGCCGTCATCGCCCACCCAGTCACAGGCGACCTCGGTGTCGTTGACCTTCGCGGCGATGGCCTGAAAGACCGGCTTGATGTGGGGCCAGGCAGCCTCGTGCCCCCCCGGCATCAGCGAAGGCCCTTTCAGGGCGCCTTCCTCTCCCCCGCTGACACCGCTGCCGACGAAAAGAATCCCCTTCTCCTGAAGGGCCTTCGATCGCCGGGAGGTGTCCTTCCAATACGAATTCCCGCCATCAATAATAATGTCACCCTTGTCGAGGAGGGGCACGAGTTGATCAATAACGGCGTCGACCGCACCACCGGCTTTGACAAGGATCATCGCCTTGCGCGGGCGGGCCATGGAGGCAACAAAGTCCTCCAGGGAATGACACCCGACGAAGTTTTTCCCCGCACCCCGTCCGCCAAGAAAGTCGTCCACCTTCGACGTGGTCCGATTGTAAACCGCCACCTTGAAGCCGCGGCTTTCCATGTTCAGGACAAGATTCTCCCCCATTACTCCCAGGCCAATCAGGCCAAAATCCGCATTGTGTGCCATGAAATCAAATCCTTGAGTGGTGCAATCCAACAGACGACCCCACCCCTACCCAGTGCAGGGGCTTCGGGGCAAAGCAAAAGGATGCACGAGGCATGGAGCAGCCTCAAAGCCGGACGTTGAAATTTTATCACCACCACGGGAGACAGCCCCACCGATTACCGGCTGGTCACTTCCTCCCATGCCTGACAGGAAAGCTTCAAAAAGGCCTCCTGCATCAGACTGCCGAGAAGGTGACGATCGATATCCTCCCGGGCCTCCTCGAAGGTCATCGGGCGCCGATCCACACGGTCGCGCAGGTAAAAAATCCGATGGTAACCACTTCCATCCACAAGGTCCGAGATGGTGTTCACCTCCATATCCCGCACGGTCATGTCGAGACGGGCACCACGGGGGCCGCGGCGACTGGGGCCGTAGTCGACCACCCGGTGCGTCAGTCCAAGCTCCTCCAGCAGGGCCACGCCCGGGAACGGGTGGGTGCCGGAGCTTACCTGGCCATACCAGTCGGCAATGGCCGCCTCCTGCTCCTCGTTCTCCGCGAAGGAGACCTGCACCTCCAGAACATCCTCAATGATGGGGGTCAGGAACGCCTCGGGATTTTCCTCGAACTTCGCCCGACGCATTTCATCGGTAAGCTCCAGGGAGTTGCGGATGACCCCCTCATAGGCCAGCACCCGTGCATTGTTGATCATCACATCGCGCAGGGCCTTAATCTCACCAATACGATCACCATACAGTTCGCGGATATACCGCCGCTCAAGGGGGGCATATTCACGATCATTGAGGAATTCAGGGGGGTCGGGGAAATCCTTCCGCAGTTCATCACGAAGGGCGAGGGCCCGCTCCTGAAGGAGATGCCCCCTCACCGTGGATTCCACCTCCTCAAGGGGGCGGACTCCCGGCTGGCGCACCTCGTGAACCAGAAACAAATGCCAGCCATGATTGGTCCGGGAAACGGGGGAAAATTCACCGGGGGGCGTGGTCGAAACAATCTCCCACACCAGTTCCGACACGCCGGTGGGCACCATTCGAATCGGATTTTCGGAATAGAGGACTTCCCCCTCCGCCTCCCTGGCAAGCTGGCGGAGATCTGCCGTTGGTGTTCCCTCCGTCCCTTTTTCACGAAGCGACAGGAGAAATTCCGGGGCGGTGTCCTCCTCCCCCTCTTTTTGCTCCACAAAGAAAAAATCCACCATGGCCCGCCCGGCAACCTGGAATCGGTCGAGGTGTTCCTCATAAGTTTCCTGAATCTCCTCTTCCGTGAGCGTCACCGAGTCCTCCAGCGTAAAGCGAAAGGCCAAAGCGTGGGCGCGTTCATCGAGTTCGCCAAAATTTGCGAGAAGCCCGTCATTATTAATGGGGCCGTACTCCTCCTCCAGAAGGCCGGCAAGGCGGGCCTCGAAAGCCATTTGCCGCGCCGGAGTCACTTCCACCTCCGCCTGACGGCAATCATTGGGAACGGTGGAGGGAAAGGGGACGATCCGGGAATAGAGGGCTTCAAGGTCAAAGGTGGCAGGCTTAATGTCAGGCACCGATGCCGCCAGGGGACTGATGGCCAGTGCAAAAAGCAGTGGGGCAATGTGTGATGTGAGGGGGAATTTCATGGGGCGTCACCAAAAAGGGATGGGCACCAACAACGTGCTGGTGCCCATGTGATTGAAGTTGGGTTTTGCTGGCAACAGGGATTTAGTTCAGATGCCAGTCTGTGACGGAGGCGACGGGATCGAGACCGATTTGGATCTTGAGATCATCCATATATACATCGATGGTGTTTGAAGTCCCAGCAAATTGGCCCAAGCGCATGCTGTTGAATTCAGTAACTGCATCATAGTTATCCGTGGCACCAAGTTGACCGTCAACATAAAACTCGATGTTGTCTGGACGAATGACCATGGACATTTCCCGCCAGCCTGTTGCGCGGGGAATTTCACTGCCTACCTCATTGAAGACACTCCAACCAGCTCCTCCGTCCACAACACGGCCTGTATAATGAGTGGTGCTGTCAGGGCTGTGGATTCCAAGAGCGAAGAAGTTGTCAAAGGTTCCGGCTCCCCATGTTCCGCCGGTAAAATGCCCATAAGAAAGGCCGGTGCGGAGGGGACCACCAGCTGTCGCATCTGCATCAAAATAGGCATAGGAAACAACAAGAGGGTCGGTTTCGGAGATTTCAGAGGGAAGTACGGGAGTATGCCCACCGAGCAGGGAGCCTGCGGGGTTGAGAGGAATTTTGATTGAGTTGGTACCGCTTGCAGCTTCTTCGGTGGAAAGTTCAGCATTGGTCATTCCATCCCAATGAGCCGCAGCAAGAACTGCGGTGTTGTCACTGTAGGATTCAAAATCGTCCTCAAGAATGACCGTCTGGGCGCCTGCAACGCTGACCATGGCGAGGGCAGCTGCTGCGAGGGAGCAAAAAAGGGTTGTTTGAAGCTTCATGAGTGTATGAACTCCTTCATAGGGGGGTTTCAGTTTCCTGCTGCCCTCAACCTCCAAGACAATCCCCGGGTAGTCAAGGGGTAAAAGTACAGGGGCAGCCATTTTTTTGGACCGTCGAATGCTACTTTTTCATGTCCACTTTCCAAACCATTTCATCCAGCACTTTTTGGAACTTTTCCTCCCGCAACTCCCGAATTTTGTTAAAGATCAAAATCTCTCTCAATCTGTGAGGTGGAATTTCCTCAAAGCGATAATAGGGCTCCTCCCGGTATTCCTCCATGCCGAGGGGCGTGATGGTCGCCTCGGTTTCGGAGAAAAGCGTATTTTGCCTCCAGACGGGATTCTCGGGGGGTTGCGGGGTGCCGGTGGAGGGTTCTACATGGAAAATCAGGGAGATGGGCTTGATCTCGAGGATCCAACCCGGTGGGACCGGATCACCCTGATACTCCCCGGGATCCATTTCAACCGCCTGTTTCCAGAATTCATTGCGCCATAACTGCTCAATTTCACTGATCGAACGAGTGTGGGTTTCGACGCCACCCGTTGCGGTGGGCCTGAAGCGGATTTCATGGCGTTCCAATTTCCATTCCCGGGGAAACATCTCGTGGTGGGCCGCATGCAGTTCCTGAATTACATTTCCCTCCAATTCATTCCACCAATCATGGGCATTAAGTGTAATGGCGCGCTCTCCAAGTAGGCGCTCGGTCTCCCACTTGCTGAAGCATCCCGGTGCGAATGGCAACGGTATCTCCTTTTTTTCCACCAGATCCCTTAATTTCGAGAGGTGATCATCGCCTTCGGCATCCTCCATCATCGACTCGAAATGAAGTCGGAACAAATTCTCCCGAATTCGCTCCCTTTCTTGATCCGCGGAAGGGCCGGATGGAGCCGAGTAGCTCATGAGCTTGAAGAGCATCACCCCCTGTGAGGTTTCCAGTGGAGTACTCCATTCGCCCACCTCCATGCCGGTGATAGATTCACTGACAATCGGCGGCATTTCAGCCGTGCTGGTTGGGCCAAGAATTCCCCGTCTCGCAGCGCTGGGCGCCTGGGAATATTGTCGGACAGCCTCAAGAGGAGTGACCTCACCACTGACCAACTCCTCCCGCAATTTCTCCAACAACTCCGTCTCTTCACGCTTCTCTTCGGGTGTTGAGGCACGGCGAAAAACCAGACGAATCTGAGCTCGTGGTGAATGATCCATTCCCGCCATAGCTTCGTGAACCATTTCCATGTGAGCGGCGAGCTTCTCCTCCAGCGCATCAGGGTCCGGATCGAAGGTATCCCGTGCATGAGATCTGATTGCCTCAGAAAGAATGGCCGCCTCTTCTGCCTCCAACATTTGCAGTTCCTGACTTGTCAACTCCATCCGATTACCATCGACCCCTGCAGCAATCGTCGCCAGGACAAGGAGTTCCGTTGCCTGCTGGCGAAGAAGTCCTTCCTGGGATTGTGCTTCCTCAAGATTGCCAGCCTCCAGTGCTGCATGATAACTCTGGAGAACATCCGGCTTCATGGTTCTGGATAGACGATCATTTACCTGAAGGTCGGTGACGGCATGTTCCCCATACCGGGCAATGACATTGCCACAGGAGGAATTTGCCACCGCCATGTTGTTGAGTAGTAGCAGGATAACGAATGCGGGAAAGAGTATTGGGGACATGAATGATATCCGGGGATGGAGGAATTTCAAGATGGGCGTAGATCGAAAAAGGCCCTGCGAATTGTATCCGCAGGGCCGGGTTTTCTCAGTCAATGTGACCTGAAATCAAGGGAAGTCCTTTCCCCTTAGTTCATGAGGTCCCAATCGGAAACAGAGGTCGGGGGTGTGTATGAGTAAAGACCATAGTAGTTGTTCGTCGACATGACGAAGGCATACAGGTCGTCGCCATCTACCCAGATGGTCACAGCGCCGGAACCATTGCCGTTATCATTGGCATCGCTTCCAGCAACTGCTGCAGGGACGGGCTTAATCAGATTGATTTCCCCTGTTCCTGCTGTGCGATCAAGTGTGATGACCTGTGACTCGGTGAAGGAGTTGGCAGAACCAGAACCAGAAGAATAACGGTAGCTGTGGCTGAAGATGTGCTCAGCGCCACTGTACTCAAAGTGCTTCAGGGTACCTGTTTGGGCTTCCTTGAGCCCGGGAACAGAAGCCGCATCGTACTCTTGAACGACTGCTCCTGCCTGATCGTACTCAATCACAGCTCCCGTGTTACCGGAGGTCATGAAGATATTGCCTCCCTGAACGTCCCCGGTGACGCCAATAGCGGCACGGACGGGACCGGCACTCGCCGTTGACCATGTATCGCCACCGTCAGTGGAGGTTATGGCAACCGTTGTTGCGGCGGCATTGTTGGCGGCGACGTAAATAACACGATTGTTGCCGCTCACAATAACATCAATGGCATCACCCCAGCGGGAGGTGCTGGTGTAGGCAGGGTCGGAAATACGGGTGGGTACTGTGGATCCAGCATCATCGGCCCATTCATAGACGAAAACTTCACTGGCAGCCGTTTGAAGTGCTGAAACATAGATTTTGCCGTCGGGCGCAACCTTGCCAACATTAAGACGGAAGAAGGGAGCATCGGTCTGACCGACAGCGCCAGCAGCGGTGACATTTGTAAGGTCAAGTGTGCGCAGATCCGTGCCACCATCGGCACTGAGAACATGCACATTAGGGGCACCCTGACGGGTCACGAGGATGACGGACTCACCGCCAGCTTCGGTGCTTGCCAAGTTATAGCCGCCGCCACGGGTGAGGTCACCTGTTTGAAAGACGGGGACAACTTCATTGGCGCCGGTGCCACCAATCCAGCGTTCCCAAACGGGTGTGAATTGGTCAGGGTCTGCCATGGCAGAAGCACTAAGGCCGACAAATGCAGCAAGTGTGAGGAAAGATACTTTTTTCATTGTGTTAAAACTCCTTGTCTTGTTTTGACGTGAGCGTCCCTGAGATCATTCAGGAACCTGAATGTAGGGTCGGTCCAATCCCTGGTTGAGTCAACAGGGAATTACACAGAACAGGCCGTTTTGAGCATTTTTTTTGGCCACTTAATTATATCTTTTCCCAGCCTCCCCCCGGTCCCCATGGATCGGGGGGATTTTTATGGGGAAAAGACTCCCTTCGGCCACCGTTTCGCTTTCCACCCGGTACCGCCTTGGATGACCATGTCGGCCGGAAGTTTTTCGAGAAAGCCCGATACCCATGACCGACACAACCCAGCCCCCACCCGCACCGAAGTCCCGCACCCTTTCCGGCAAGGGAGTCATTGTGGCCATTCCCATTCTGGCCGTGGTGGTCTTTGCGCTCGGGTTGGCGCTGATGGGGCGGTATACGGAAATGAAAACCCACCAGGGGGTTGCCCGGGCGGCGGGGGATCTTCGTGCCCTGGCGGTGGCCATTGAGGCCTATGAGGCCGACCACGGGACATTCCCCGCCATGGCGAAGTCCCGCGAGTGGGCCGCAGGGGCCTATGTTCTCCCCCGCGAAGTTCCCGTCTCCCGCACCTTTCGCATGCGCAACCAGTCCGACCTGGCCACCCTGACAACACCGGTGGCCTACATTACCCACTACCCCGCCGATCCCTTCCGCGAGTTTATGGGCACCACATACAGTTATTTCACCGACGGACGCGGGTGGATTCTTGGCTCCTGGGGCCCGAACATGAACCAGTCCCTCGGCGGCGACCTCCAGTGGCAACGTGGCCCCCTGCATCCCGAATATGCCCCGGAGATCGGCGACCAGGAGGGGGGATTGGATACGGGAGTCTCCCATGGTGGCCAGGACGGGCGGACACCGTTGCCGGGCCAGGGGGTGGCGACGGTCTATGTCGGCTCGATGACCGAACCGTCGGACTGGTTGCTTGCCGGAAATCATGACCAGTACGGGGTGGGGGCGTTTACCTACGATCCAACCAATGGAACCTTCTCCGGAGGCGATATTTGGCGCATTCGTTCTTCGGAATCACCTTGATATCGCATTTATCGACTTTGTCATGATTATATGAATAAGGTGGGGAATGAATAAGGGAATACGGGCTTGGTCATTTTTTCCCGCCGTGTGGAAATCTGCTTGCCATCCTCTTGCTGTGTGACCAAGGATTATAGCGTATGGTTGGCACATGATACGCTGCCACCAAACAGGTTGCAAGGTTGGAGACAGGCCCCCAGCGGAGGAGGAGTCTCAAACCAACCCCTGAATGAATCATTTTGAATCGGTGGGGACCGATTTTAAGCCACCCAAACATACTTGATCATTAGGTGAAAAGGATACCATCCAGACCATGGCATCATTGCTTCTTAGCAAAAAAAAGAAGAAAAAGATTGTTGTTTTCCTTTGTACGGGAAACACCTGCCGGGGGCCGATGGCCCAGGGGTATATGAAGGCAGCGATGGACGAGCGCGAAATCACGGGCATTGAAGTCCGCACCGCTGGTGTGATGACCATCCCCGGCCTGATCCCCACCCCGGAAGCAACACTGGTTCTGAAGAATGCGGGCATTGACATTCGCGCCCACCGCAGCTCGCCCCTCACACCGGAGTTGATCGCCAAGGCGGATCTCATCCTCGGCATGACACCCTTCCATGTGCAGTTCGCCCTGCGCATGAGCGACGACGCCCGCGGCAAGACGTATCTCCTCAAGGAATACGCCGAAAGCGACGTGAAGATGTTCCAGATTTCAGACCCCATGGGGATGACCCTGGAGGTCTACAAGCGCGTCTACCGCGAGATGAAGCTCGCCATCGACCGCATCCTTGACAACAAGGAGTTCTTCACCGGTCAGACCCCGGAAAAGCCGGCAGCAGAACCGGAACCACCGAAAGTGGAGAAGAAGAAGCCCGCCCGCCGCAAGGCACCCGCAAAGGCCTCCAAGAAGAAAACCACCGCCTCATCCTCCTCCTGAGGCACTTTTTCCCTTTCCCGTGTCCAGTAATTGGGGGCAGCGTTGCCAGCAGGGGCATCGCTGCCCCC
>JAFIGB010000174.1 GCA_020831705.1 Candidatus Sumerlaeia bacterium
GCCCTCCTGGTTATTGCCGTCATTTTGTTTTTCCCGAAGTCCGAGGAGCAGCAAGGTGACCACTCAACCATGGAGCCAGTTCGGGACGCACCGGTCGCTGTCACGGAGGATCACTCCAATGGCGCCCATGCCGGAAGGCAGCAAGTCAATGGGGCCGCATCGCTGGCGACCGCTGATGATGCATCGACTCGGGTTGGGCAGTCTTCGCGTGTGAACGGCGATGGCGTTCCCTCCGAGAGTGCATCCGAGTTTGAGGTCCTGGGCAGGGTTATTGACAAGGAATCCAGTCAACCGATCCCCGGGGCTGCCGTCGTTTCGGTGAGCGGGGATGCGATGGGACTTTTTACCGGCGAACTGGAGGAGCATCATGGCACGAAGTCCGACGGGGACGGGCGTTTTTCCCTGGCGGATCCAGTTATGTCGGTCATGCATCTGGAACGCCTCGCGTATATACGCATTTCCTCTGATGGCTTTGTCCCGCGTCTCGTGATGTTGAATCCCGCCACGCTGGATAGTGATGTGGAGCTGGATATCACGCTGGAACGTGGCATGGAGATTTCCGGGCGGGTGGAAACGGAGGATGGAAACCCCGTGGAGGGGGCGAATGTCATTGCCCTTTCCCTGGATGAGGTTGCCCTGCAGCCCGGGCTGGTCGGGCAGATGGGTTCCAGTTCGCTCGTCACGACGGTCACGGGTGAGGACGGACGTTTTGTCATGACGGCCCCGCGTCATGGAGGGCTTGCGGGGATGCTGCGCGCCACCAAGGAGGGATATATACCAGCCACGGCTGAGAGCTATACAATGGTCGAGGAGCAGGTGCTGGTCCTTCGCCGGGCGAAGGGAACCCTCGTTGGCACGGCACGCTGGCACAATGGCCTGCCGGTGGTGGATGGACTGGTCACGGTGGAGGTGCAGCGTGTTCCCCGCGGTGGCATTCCAATTTTCCTGACGACTCAGACCGATGCCGCAGGGTCCTTCACGATGGATTCCCTGCCAACGGGGGATTACGTGTGGTCGGTGGCCGTCCAGGGAGTCCTGCCCGGTGGAGGTGCGGTGCAATCTCCCCACCAGCGCATCCAACCCTCGGGCAGTGAGCCGGTCACGATGAATTTCGAGCTTGCCGACATGGCCATACTCCATGGGCGGGTGGTGCGCGGAGACAATGAGGAGGGCCTTTCCGGGGTGCGTCTATCCAATGTTCCCTTCGATCGGGACCATGCAGTCAACTGGCGATTGGAACAGCGTAGGGAGCGGCGGGAATTCGTGACGGCCTCCGATGGCCGCTTCACGCTGGAAGTCATGCCGGTTGAAAATGTCTATCCCGTTTATTACGAATTACCATCAGGATGGCTGGTGGAAAGGCAGTCAACACCGGGGCGCATGGAAACGGGAAACCCCGATGCTGAACTGGTGTTGAGGGCGGTGCAGGCCCATGTCTATCGCGGCCGCCTGGTCATGGCCGATGGGAATACAGGTGTTCCCAATCAGGAAATCGAAGTGAAGAGACCCCAGGGGGGCAACAAAACCGCAACGACCAATGACACGGGT
Source organism: Candidatus Sumerlaeia bacterium (assembly GCA_020831705.1). Classification (GTDB taxonomy): domain Bacteria; phylum Sumerlaeota; class Sumerlaeia; order SLMS01; family SLMS01; genus JAFIGB01. Next base: position 1,549 of record JAFIGB010000174.1, read on the forward strand.
CGCTTTGAATTCACCGCCATTCCGGGAACCCTGGTGACCCTGCTTGCTCAAACGGATCGGGGGGTTGGACGGGAAACCGTGCTGCTGGACGAGACAAAGGAGACCGCGGAGATTGTTGTGCGTCTTGGATCGACCGGGGAAATTTCCGGCCATGTTCGCAATGCGAAGGGCGAGGGGCTTGGGAACGTGCGTGTGATCCTGCACCCCAGTGGGGTATTCCGTGGCCAAACACTTGCCCGGGAAAATACCGACGACCGTGGGTACTTCTACTTCGAGGACATCCCTGCCGGGGAGCCGCTGGGGTTGTCCGCCCACCCCATGTCAGGGGTTCCGTACTCCCGTGGTGGCATTAGCCAATTCGTCCTCGATCCCGGGGAATATCGCCGCGACCTGGATATCATCCTGGCTGGCACCCGCTCCCTTTCGGTGTATGTCTATAATGAGGAGGAGGAACCGATCGAGGGAGCGCAGGTCTCCCTGATGGAGGAGCGCACCGAGGGCCACACCTCCTTTACGACCATGGGAGAGAGGGTCACCACGGATGACAACGGTCATGTCCTCATCGACAATCTGAGTGCCGGGGACACCAATTACTCCATCAGCGTAAGTGCCAGCGGCTATCAGGGCGCCCACCATCGACTGGAGCGGGAGGAGGGGGAAATCCATCTTACCCTAGAACGCTCCCATGAGGTGATCATCCGCGTTGTTGACGGTGCCACCGGCCAGCCAATACCCGATTATGAATTTACCGTGGAACAGGTGGAGCGATTCGCGTCGGGGAGCATGACGGGGACATTCAGCACCAGGGTCCAAAATGCGCAGGACGGTGCCTACAGCTATACACGTATTCACCCCGGTCGCTTCAGGATCGCCGTGGAGGCGGGGAATCTTTCCGCCATGGAGGAGTTCCGTTTTGCCGGCGAGGACGGCGGCGATCCCTCGCCGTGGACGCTTGAGGCCCGTCCCTCCCCCGAGGTGACTGCGTTGGTCATCCTTGACGAGACGGAGGAGCCGGTGGAAGGGGTGGGGCTTCAGTTGGCTCGCCGCGTCCGTCTCGGAGGGATGTATAGCTGGACTCGGGAGGGAGTGAGCGATGATCAGGGGCGTGTGCGCTTTGAGAATGTGCTGCCGGGGAATTTTGACCTGAAAGTGGCCGGCGATGGCTGGGGCCAGGTGGAAACCGTCCGGTTGAGTATCACCCAGGAAGGAGTCGATGGGGACGAACCGGTCATCCGCATCGCTCCGCCCGGTGCCCTGTGGCTCACCGTGTTGGGCTGGGATGGCAATCCTGCGTCCCACGCCGTGGTGGAGCACGGAGGAGCGGGTTTGGGGAACCGCGATCTGGTGCCGTTTAAGCCCCTTGGCGAGGGGGTCTTCGAACTCCGTCTTGAGGAAACCGGATTCATCAATTACCGCGTTGGGCTGGATGGCTATACAAAGTTTGGCTATGAGCACGTCACAAGCACCGCCGGGGTGATTGATGCCACGGTGGACCTATCCGAGTATACACGGGTCGACGCAACCGTGCACTACAACGGTGTGCCGTGGCAGGGGAACCCGCTCTCCTTTCACGTTCAGCGGGTGAACAATAACGGCGTGTTGCAGCAGTCCCTCCAGAGCGAGCGGATCCTCCAGACCGACATTGGCCATGGTCGTCTGTTGGCAAGGCCCGGCATCGTCGTTCCTTCCATTCTGATCGGAAGCCAGGGATGGGTTCCCCTGGGAGTCCACGACATCCCCGAGTCCAGCGAACCGGTCACCATGGAAATCGACATGCATACGCAACGCTTTGACGTGGGCATTGTCTATCCACCGGAGGCGGATTTCATCCCCGGTGTTGTCACCGTATACCTTCCAGGGCTTGAAGCCGAGGGGCACATCCTCAGGATGGATCAGGAGGGAAGGCGCCACACCATTGGATATACATCCGGCCAGGGATTTCGGCTGGAATTCGAGTCGGAGGACGGTGAGTGGGTCGGTGAGACGGATTTTACCGACACCAGGGGGAACGTGGGGGAACACCTCCTCATTGACGTTTTTCCGGTGGAGTAAGAGGGAACCGGTTTCAGTTGCCGCCACTTTTTGGGGAAAATTGAATCCTGCGAAGGGCTTGCACCGGTGCATTGTCCCGTTGGTTCCGTCTTCCCCTTGACCCTGTTTTGTCACCGTTGGGTCATGGCCCCTTGTGGCAGGTAAAGGGGCGCCGTGCGCCACTGCCCGCGTTGTGCTTATCCCCCCAAGCGCCAATGTCCCCGGGATTTTGGCGAAGGAGAGAAGGAGTTTTTACGTGATTAATTATGTCTGGCTCGGCCTGATCGTGATCGCGATCCTGTTTGCCGGCTACAATGATGTGACGCGCAAGTCACTTGTGGAGGCCCCGGAACCGGAAATCATCCTGAGCATTCCACTCAATGAGGAAATGGGGGAGATTGCCCATCAACGGGCGACCGAGGCACTTCCCGGCAGGACGACGGTGGAGGAAGTTCCCGCCCTTGAGTATAATTTTCTCGAAGCCGACGAACGCTCGGTGAAGTTTCCCATCCAGCTTGAGGTGGCAAGGGAGTTTCAGCGGCACCGCGAGGGGGCGTCCGCTCCCGTCTCCCTGACAGGTTCCGCCATCCGCGCCCTCGTCTTTGGCGATGGGCAGGGTTCACGAATGCTCCTTCATTTTGAGAACGACGAAGGTCAGCGCTTCGTGGCCCAGGCAACCCGGCTTATTGACTGGGACGGGGAATGGCGCCACCTGACCGTACCCTTTGACCGTATCGTGCCCCACTCCGAAAACCCCGCGGCACCGGTATCGTTTCCGATGACACTGGCGGCGATTGAACTTCGCCAGCCCCCCAATGCCGATCCCATGGAGGGGGCCATCCTCTTCGGTGGCATTGATGTCCATTTCCCCCAAAGCTCCGTGGTTCCCAGTTCGGTGGACTCCGAGTCCTGGATGGGTGTCATTACGAAGTCGTCAGCCCACTGGGCCGGGGTTTCCATCACCCTGGCGATCCAGTTGATCGGTATCATGATGCTTTGGCTGGGCTTGATGCGGGTCGCCGAGAAGGCCGGCCTGGTGCGGTTCATCGCCAAGTGCCTCAAGCCGATCATGGTCCGCCTCTTTCCCGAGCTTCCCCCCGAGAGCGACGCCATGGGAGCCATCGTCATGAATATTTCTGCCAACATGCTTGGTCTTGGCAACGCAGCGACGCCCCTTGGACTCAAGGCGATGCAGGAACTGCAGGAGCTGAACGAACGGAAGGAATACGCCTCCAACGCCATGTGCATGTTGCTGGCGCTGAATACCTCCAGCGTGACACTGATCACCCCGGCAATCATCGGCTTCCGCGTGGCGGCTGGATCGGGCAACATCATGCAGTTCTGGCCCGTAATGATTGGCGTGACCGTGTGCTCCACCATCGCCGGTGTGGCTGCCTGCAAGGCTCTGGAAAAGATGCCGATTTTCCGCATTCCCCCCCCGCAACCGGGTGAACTGACCAATGAGGAGGTGAAGGCCTGATGTTCAACGAAATTGCCGCAATACTGCAAATTGTCATTACAACGGTTTCGGACTGGGCCGTTCCCCTCATCATCCTTGGCATCCCGATTATTGGATTCATCAAGGGTGTGAAGGTTTACGAAGTCTTCGTTGAAGGGGCGAAGGAAGGCTTCGACGTTGCCGTCAAGATCATGCCCTACCTGGTGGCGATCCTTGTGGCCATCGGGATGCTCCGCGACGTGCAATTCATCGAATTCTTTGGCGCGCTGGTCGGCCCGATTACCGACCTTTTCAGAATGCCGCCCGAGATTCTTCCCATGGCCCTGATTCGCCCCCTTTCCGGCGGCGGTGCCACGGGCATCATGGTGAGTATCTTCGCCGAACACGGCCCTGACAGCTACATCGGCCTGATGGCGTCAGTCATGATGGGAAGCACGGAGACGACCTTCTACGTGCTGGCTGTCTATTTCGGATCGGTGAACATCCGCAAGACACGCCACGCCCTTCCCGCCGGCCTCTTCGCCGACGTCGTTGGCATCATCACCGCCGTGGTTCTTTGCGCCATCGTCTTTGGGGATTTATACGGGCAATAAGGGAAAACATACAGGCAGGAAACGACGGGGTCGTGTTCGGAAACG
>JAFIGB010000200.1:0-7500 GCA_020831705.1 Candidatus Sumerlaeia bacterium
CCCCCCCGCCCCTCCAGATAGATCCACCATCAGGACCCTATTAAGTCATGGTGAATTCGAAAAACATGAGCGGAGCGGGCGAAAAGCCCGACGATCACCGGATGTTTCACCATCTGGGAAGGCTGGCATCGTTTGCCTCCCTCGACGGCGATGGGCGTGTTGTCTGGGCAACACAGGCATTCTGTGAACTTGTGGGCAGGGAGCATTCCACCGGAATCAAAATATCCGAACTCCTGAAGTCAAGTTCAACGCCTGAAGCCAACCATGCGAAATCCCTTCTTTTGGAAGCCATCAGGGAAAATCGCAATTGGACGGGTATTCTCCAAATTCAGGGTCCCTCCCAGTCCCTGGTTCCCCATCTGGGACAACTCCATGCCGATCGGGAAGGTGTTCGTCTTCCGATCCTGCACCTCCAGGCCAGTCCGATCCTTCCAGGCGATGACGAGCTTTTCCGCCATCAGATGGAACGCTATCAACTCGCCCTCTGGGGGGCAAATTTTGCGATTTATGATTGGAACGTCAAGACGGGCGTAAATTACATGTCTGATGAGTTTTATGAAATGACTCATCTGACGCGCGATCAATATGACGGTTCCCTCGATTCCTTCCTTCAGCGGCTGCATCCCGATGACAAGGGTGAAGTCATGCAGTCGCTGAACCTACTTATAGACGAGGGAAACCCCTTCGATGCGGAATATCGGTTTCTTACCGGGGAGGAGAAATGGCGCTGGGTCCGTGCCCGTGGAAATGCCATCTGGGATGACACGGGAACTCTGGCCCGCATGGTTGGTTCCGTCGAGGACGTCCATGAGCGCAAGCAGGCTGAGGAGGCTGCACGCCGGGTGGAGAAGCGGTTTCGCCAGGCCATCCATGCGGCGAGCGGTGCAGCCTACGAACTCCGTATAGACGACGATGGCAAGCGAAGCCATTACGTCTTCATCGATGAACATATCGAGGACTATACAGGTGTCCCCCCCCACAAGTTCTCGCGGGAGGGTCTGGTGAGCATGGAGAAGGAGATCATCTTCCATGATCCCCGATTTGACGGTGACAGGGAAAAGATCAGGGAATTATTCTGGAGCGGCAAGCTGTCTGTCTATCACGCGGACCTGAAGATCATCACAAGCAAGGGGGAGGAACGCTGGCTCTCCGATCATTCGGTACCCGTTTTTGATGACAAGGGGGACAAGGTAATCGGATCGCTCGGGATCATCATGGACATCACCGCACGCAAGGTTATGGAGCTTCGCCACCAGCGCCAGCTCGCGCGCATGGAGCTCCTCAATCGCATTACCCGCTACGTCGCGGAAAGAAGGAGTACTGTCAATATTATCGACGTGGTACTTTCATCGCTTCGCGACGACCTGCCGGTCCAGCTTGCTGCCTACTTTACACTTTGCGATGACCACGAAAATTTTACCTGCCTCCAGCATGCAGCGGCAATGGGATTTGAAACCACGGACCTGTCGGGCCTCACCCTCGATGCCGAAAAGCTCGACATCCTCCGACTGGGAAATTCGATACGCCTCGTACCCGGCAATTCCGCGGAGTGCAGTTTCTCCGGAATCCTGAAGGCCGGCAGCAAGGGGACCATTATTCTCGCTCCCATTGGAGCCACCAAGGGGTTCATGGGAATCATTCTCGTCGCCCGTGATGATGGGAAACAATTCGAGAGCGGCGAGGTCGATTTCCTCGAGCAGCTTTGTCGCCACGCCGCCCTTGCCCTGGAGCAGCAGGAACTCTATGACAGCTTGGAAAAGGCATATCAGGAGCTCAAGAAAACTCAGACCCAGCTGATGCAGCAGGAGCGCCTTCGTGCCATGGGCCAGATGGCCAGTGGAATCGCCCACGATATTAATAATGCCCTGGCACCACTTACGATGTATCCCGAGATGCTTCTCGCCACCGAGGAGAATCTCTCACCGGAAATGCGCAATGTCCTCGGCTTGATCAATGATTCGGCCCTTAATATCGCCCAGACCGTCTCGCGGTTGGGTGAATTGTATAGACGGCGCGAGGGTGGAAGTGAAAACGAGCGCCGCCCCGTGGATCTCAATGCACTCGTCCTGCGATTGATTGAGTTGACCCGGCCACGATGGCGGGATCTGGCCCGTCAGCATGGGGCGGATATACAGATCGAGACGAACCTGATGCACGACCTTCCGGTGGTCAGGGTTGCCGAATCGGAACTGCGCGATGCCATCACCAATCTCTTTTTCAATGCAATAGACGCCATGCCCCAGGGGGGAACTCTTTCGATCTCGACGTTCACCGATGACGATGGGGTTCATCTCGTCTGTCAGGACACGGGCCATGGCATGGATGACGCCACCGTCGAGCGATGCTTCGAGCCGTTTTTCACCACCAAGGGAAGCCAGGGCACCGGGCTTGGTCTCTCAATGGTCCAGGCCGTCGTCGACCGTCATCATGGGACCCTCACCGTGGAAAGCGCTCCGGGGAGGGGCACGAAGTTCGATCTTTCCCTTCCCCTTCGCACACACATGGGCATCGAGTTGGAAAGCACCGATGAAATGGAGAAGGCCATCCTGCTCTCCACGGTGGATTTCTCCAACCTTCGTTTGCTCCTTGCCGAAGATGACCAAAACGTCCGTCGGGCCCTTGCAACCGCACTCGTTCGCGATGGATTTGATGTGACGGCAACCGTGTCCGGCATGGATGCCCTGGAGGAGTTCCGTCAGGCACGGGAAAATCAGGCCCCCTTCGATCTTGTCATTTCCGATCTCGGCATGCCGGGCATGGATGGCTTTCAGCTTGCCCGGAAAATCAAGGAATTGTCGGCGGGGACCCCCTTCATTCTATTGACCGGATGGGGTGCCCATTATGGAAGGGAACGTCACGTGAACAAGGACGTTGATGTACTACTGAGCAAGCCGCCGCTCATGCAGGAAATTCGGGAGGCGGTCAGGAAACTGATCCCCCACACCCCGCGCCACAAATAGTCATGCGGTTCAAAGTCAGGGGACCGTGTCCGGTCACTCCCTCTGTTTTTCAATCCAGCCGCCACCAAGCACGCGGTTTTCCTCGTCATAGAAAACGGCTGCCTGCCCCGGTGTTACGGCCTGCTGGGGTTCGTCGAAAACAACGTGGGCCTTCTCTGGTTCGTCGGCAATGGGATGAAGCGTGGCCGCTGCAGGAGCGTGACGGTGGCGGATGCGCACCCATGCTCGGCGCGGCTTGGCGAGACCGTCCAGTGCCATCCAGTTGATTTCCTTCGCCACCAGGTCCCGGGAAAAAAGGGCCTCGCGGGGCCCGACGATGACATTGTTTGTCGCCACGTCCAACTCAACAACGTATAGCGGGTAACCGATGGCAATATCCAAGCCGCGGCGCTGACCGACTGTATAGAACGGAATTCCGCGGTGTTCGCCGAGATCCTCCCCGGTAACGGATATAAACCGTCCCCGCGGCACCTCGCGTCCATCCCTTGTGAACTGTTTTTCCAGAAACGCGCGGTAGTCATTGGAGGGAATGAAGCAGATTTCCTGTGACTCCGGTTTGTCCGCCGTTGGAATGCCCTCCTCGCGGGCAATACGTCGGACCTCCTCCTTCGTCAACTCCCCGAGGGGAAGATGCAGCTTCTCCAGTTGGTGCTGCTTCAGACCGAAGAGGTAATACGTCTGGTCCTTGTTGGTGTCCTCAGCGATGGCCAGTGCCCAGCGACCCGTTTCCGGGTGTCGTGTCTTGCGGGCGTAATGGCCCGTCGCAACGAGGTCGCACTTCCACATTTCCGCCTTTTCCAGCAGCAGCCCCAGCTTTACGTAATTGTTGCAAAGCACACAGGGGTTTGGCGTCTGACCGGCCAGGTAGGCCATCACGAAGGGGTCAATGACGTCGCGCTTGAAATCCATCTCCACATCCAGAACGTAGAAGGGAAAATCCCCCTGGATGGCGCATGACCGAGCGTCCTTCGCATCGGTGGGGGAGCAGCACGTCTTGATCCGCGCCCCCATGGCGATTTCCTCCTGCGTGAGCTTGTGGGTTCGCATGTTCACTCCCACAAGATCATGCCCATCGCGGCGAAGCAGTGCCGCCGCCACGGAGGAATCCACGCCACCACTCATGGCGACAAGAATACGCTGGCTGGTAGTCGTGGATGCCGTTGCCATTTTCTTACAGGATGTCCTTGAAGTTGCTAATCGTCGGGTATGAGTGCTCCGGTTGGGGCTTGTTGCCGGGGCGGATGCTCAGGAGGGTTTTCATCCCCGCCTTGTCCGCGGCGTCCAGTTCCTCCACCACGTCGGAGATGAAGAGAATTTCATTCGGAGCAATCCCGATCTTTTCCGCGATCGATGTATAGCTCGTCGCTTTCAACTTCGGGCCTGTGGTGGTGTCGAAGTGGCCATCGAGGAGCTTGGTCAGGTCGCCATTCTCGCAGTACCGGAAAAGCAGTTTTTGGGCGAGGATGCTTCCCGAGGAAAAGATCCAGATCCAAATATCGCGCTCGCGCCATTGCTTCAGCGCTTCAACCACGTCGGGATATACAACACCCTTCAATGTCCCGCTCTCATAGCCATCCTTCCAGATCATCCCCTGCAGGGCCTTCAGTCCCGTGGACTTGCGATCCTGGTCCATGAGCCATTGAACATACTTGGCCGCCGACTTGACCTCCTCCTCCCTGTTGTACATCTCCCAGGGGGGGGGATTGTTCCCTGCCGCAACGTCCTCATCCTGTTCCGAGGACAGGATGGCCAGAATATCGGCCACCTCGGGTTCGTTGTGATGGGCGACGAGAAATGGCTCCACGTTTTCCCGTGCATGGGGGAAGAGGGTCCGGTATACGAAGTCAATCGGCGTGGTGGTGCCTTCGATATCAAGAAGAACCGCCCGGATTTCGGGCGGTGCCATGGTCTGGTTTGTCATGTTATGCTTTTCATTTTCCTGGTTGTTGGGTGGGTATCCAGGCAGGCCCCATGCAGAGCGGCTGGAACCCTGTATCCTTGCCGCTTCCCGTGTAATGGGGCGTCCATCCGGTGGGATCCTGGAACAACCGGATGGCCCGGATGCGCTTTTCCCCGCAAAGGTCGAACCAATGGTGCGTTCCCCGGGGAACTCGGAGCAGATCGCCGTTGGTCACTTCCACCGAGCAGACCGGGTGGCCCTCCACCGAGAGATGGAACAGGCCCCGCCCTTCAATGATGAAGCGGACCTCGTCCTCGTCGTGCCAGTGCTCCTTGTTGAACTTGTCGAGCATCACCTGAAGGTTCGGGGTGTCGGATTTGATGTCAATGACATCGGCGGTGACGTAGCCCCCCTCCTTTTTGAGCCGCTCAATTTCGGCATCGTAGGCGGCAAGGATCTCCTCCGCCGAGGAGTCGGAGGTCAGTGGGTGGGCTGGCTCCCATTTCTCGTAGGTCACCCCCATCGGTTCAAGGAAACTGGAAATTTCGGTGATGTCGGTGATCGTTTTGTCCTGCTCGGGGATCCGTACGATGGCCATGTTTCCTGTTCTCCAACTTGAATTTTCACGCGCTGCCCTTGGCAAAACTGCTCGGAATAGGGTAAAAAGAGGGATCATCGCCATGCAAGGATGAATCGGGGATTGGCGGCCAATTGGCCACAAAACTTTATCAGCGTTTATCATTCGGCGGGGGGGACATCACCGACCTTCCCTTGTGTTGGGGACAACAACCATGACAGAATAACATCGTTCGGTTGGTTTCCCTTCCCGTCTCCACCGGTATTTCCATCAGAAAGTCATTACATGTCAGAAGTAGATATCAGCACCCAGGAGGGTTTCGCTGCCCTCGGCCTTGGTGAGCCCATCCTCAAAGCCCTTGGCGAGATTGGTTACGAAACCCCCTCCCCGATTCAGCGCGAGATCATTCCCCACGTCCTCTCCGGGCGTGACGTTGTGGGCCAGGCCCAGACAGGGACCGGGAAGACGGCGGCATTTGCCCTCCCTCTCCTGACACGGATCATTCCGGGCAAAACATCGCCCCAGGTTCTCGTTCTCGTCCCCACCCGCGAGTTGGCCATTCAGGTTGCCGAGGCCTTCCAGCGCTACGCCGCCCACCTGCCCGGGTTCCACGTGTTGCCGATTTACGGTGGCCAGGGCTACGGAAGTCAGTTCCGCCAGCTGCGCCGGGGGGTGCATGTCATCATTGCAACGCCGGGTCGCCTCTGTGACCACCTGAGGCGGGAAACCTTCCACATTGATAATCTTGAGTGCCTTGTCATTGACGAGGCCGACGAAATGCTGCGCATGGGCTTCATCGACGAGGTGGAGTGGATCCTCGAGCAGTCCGGCCCCGATCGCCAGATTGCCCTCTTTTCCGCCACCATGCCCGACCCCATTCGCCGCATCGCCAAGCGCCATCTCAAGGACCCGGTCGAGATCACCATCAAGGCCCAGGCGACCACCGCAGCCCTCATTCGCCAGCGGTATTGGATGGTCAGCGGGCTCCATAAACTCGATGCCCTGACACGGATTCTCGAGGGGGAAGTGTTCGACGGAATCCTCTGTTTCGTCCGCACAAAGACCGCCACGGTGGAGCTTTCCACCAAGCTGGAAGCACGCGGTTTTGCCGCGGCACCCCTCAACGGCGACATTCCCCAGAACCAGCGCGAACAGACCGTCGAGCGCCTCAAAAACGGTGATATAGACATTCTCGTGGCCACCGACGTCGCCGCCCGCGGGCTCGACGTCAAGCGCATCAGCCACGTCATCAACTACGATATTCCCTACGACGTCGAATCCTACGTTCACCGTATTGGGCGGACGGGGCGGGCCGGGCGCACCGGCGAGGCCATCCTCTTCGTGGCACCCCGCGAACGGCGTCTCCTCCAGACCATCGAAAAGACAACCCGGCAAAAAATCGACCTCATGCAGCTTCCCACCCGCGAGTCGATCAACAGCATCCGAATGACCAAGTTCAAGCAGCGCATCACCGACACCCTCGCGGTGGAGGATCTGGGACTTTACTACCAAATTCTCGAGGAATACCGCCAGGAACACAATATCTCGGCCCTCGAAATTGCCTCCGCCCTTGCCCACCTCGCCCAGGGGGACCTCCCCCTTCTTCTCGACAAGAACGTCCGCGAGGAACCCGCCTTCGAGCCAGCTCCATCACGAAAATGGACCGGTGGGGGAGACACGGTTCGCTACCGCATGGACGTGGGCTTCCGCAACGGCGTCAAGCCGGGGCAAATCGTTGGCGCCATTGCCAATGAGGGTGGAATCGACGGCAAGGCCATCCAGCGCATTCGCATCTTCGATCTATACAGCACGGTGGAGTTGCCCGCGAACCTCGGTGAGGAGGTCTTTAAGGCCCTTTCCCGCACCCGTGTATGCGGCCGGCCCATCCAGCTGACTCCCGCCACCGGCGAGGAGGAGAGTGAAAGCGGAGGGCGGGGGAAGGAATCCGGCAACCCGCCCTTCAAGAAATTCAAGTCCTCGAAGTTCCGCAAGTTCCGCTCGTGAGCGTGATTTTCCCCGGAAAAGGGGCCAAATTCAGGGCGACTGAAAAAAAATCGTCTTAT
>JAFIGB010000207.1 GCA_020831705.1 Candidatus Sumerlaeia bacterium
CGGCATGGCGCATCGCCGGATGCCACATCGGTGCGAAAAGGAAACAGAAATTGGTCTCCTTCAACATGCGTGCGGAGGTCTCAGCAGGGCAATCCACGCGGACACCAAGGGCTTCGAGAACATCGGCACTTCCCGAGCGGGAGCTCATGGCGCGGTTCCCATGCTTGGCAACGGGTAGCCCCGCCGCCGCGGCAAGAAGCGCCGCCGCCGTGGAAATATTCACCGTACCGTGGCGATCACCGCCGGTACCACAGGTATCAAAGAGACGCTGCTGGGGCGAGGTACCGGGAAAGGGGGACGCCACCTCCAGCATGACATCAACGACGGCCCTGATGTGCTCGGCCTTCTCCCCACGACACCGCAAGCCCATGAGCATGGCAGCCAATTGGCTGGGGAGAACCTTCCCCCCCATGACATCACGAATGGCTCCGGCAAGATCATCGGGGTTTGGACAGAGAGCACCGGGTTCGCATCCGTCGGCGAGTTGATGAAGAACTTTTGTGATCATAATGGGCGTCGTGACCTCCACGGGAATCATGCTGGCCCATTATTACGCCGACAAATTGCCGTGGGGCGAGAAAAAAGGGTGGGGGAATTCCGGATCAGTTCCAGCCCCGCACAACGGGGAGAATCCCCTTGCACGCGTCCGGGAGGGTCACCGGATATGGAGTGGTGCCTGCGCTGGCGTACCCACTCCTGCCCTTTTCCCTGATTGATGCCGATCCGATATCTCCACGCTCCATCAAACCTCATGCGCCACACTCATGGGGCGGAAATAAAGGCTGCCCTTGAGCAGAAGGGCGAATTAAGGACTTTACGGACCGCTGAAAAGGCCGCCATTTGGAAGGATACGGTTGTCCTCCTTGGCCCTGATTGGCCGGTACCCGGCACCGTTTCCCCCGATCCCGCGGGTTGTGTGGTGGTGGTCGTGGAGAACCACTGCATTCCCGACAAGGACGCCACGGTGCGCCACTGGCTTTCCCGCGCCAATCTGGTGGCCTGTCCCGATGACGGGGCCTGGCACGAACTGGAGCGCCTCCATGGCGTACCCCTTGGCCACAAGGTGTCCCTCCTCCCCCCCGCCGTGGAACATTTCGATGTTGAAGGGCTTCGCCAGGATGCCCGGGAATCCCTCGGCATTGCGGCGGACATCCCGGTGGTCCTTTTCGAATCCGATGGAACGGGTGCCGGTTGGGAAGCGGCGCGGTTTGTGGAGGACGTCCTCGCCGGGGAACTTCCCCATGCCCTCTTTCTCATGATTGGAGCAAGTCCCTCCCCAACGGAAAGGGACAACATCCGCAGAAAAACCACCGCAGAAACAGAACTGAGGAAATGTCTATTCGCCGCGGCGGACATGGCAGTGATCCCCTACCAGTCAAGACCACACAGGTCGACGGCCCGAACGACGGAATACCTCCTTGCCGGATTGCCCGTGCTTGCAACCCGGGAGGCACTTCATTCCTCCATTGCCGACAGTGGTGCGGTTGTCACATCCCGACTGGATGATTTTGCAACGGATGCGGCGTGGTTACTTGGTGCGGAGGACGAGCGTCGGACCTTGAGCAAGGGGGGGCGCGACGTGGCCGGGGAGTTATCCGCTCCGACGTCCAGATATACAGATCTACTCGACTCCATTTCCCTGAAGGAAAAGCGGCGGCTGGTGATCCTGAATGACCACCGCGTAACACCGGCCCAACAGGGTGGCCAGGTGCGCGTGGAGGCGGTTTGTCGCGCGCTCTCCCGGGAGGACATCGGCGTGACGCTCATCAGCGTCTCCAATGAAGAACGGGGATCGCGGCGCCTTATAGACAGAAATTTCGAGGAGATGACGCTTCCCAGGGGCACGAAGTTGCAACAGCTGGATCGCCGTCTCGAACGGCTGGCGGGAGCAAATGCCAGCGACGTGGCGACGCTCCTCGGCGCGGCACGTCACCTGCCCGGCGGAAGGGAAATCATTGGGCGGGAATTGCGTCGTGCCGATGCGGCGCTTTTTGTCCATCCCTACATGTCGGGTTTTCTGGACCTCATCCCGGATGGAATGCCGGTCCATTTCGATTCCCTCAATACGGAGTGGAAATTGAAGAAGGCCATTTTCCCGCGAAAATTGGGGCGTATTTTTCTGTCGCGGGTGGTCCGTCGCGCGGAGGGCCGGATGCTTCGCCGTGCCGATTCGACGTATTACGTATCCTCGCAGAATCGCGACGAAATGGCCTTGTTGGCGAGGAACCGGGGCAAGGAGTCGTATATATGTCCCAACGGTGTGACCGTCCGGGGTCGCAAGTGGCTGAAGCCCGGCGAACGTGGCGCACAACGTCGTGAGTACGGCCTCCCGGAAGGTCCGATGGCAGTGTTCCTTGGTTCGGGACATCCCCCCAATGGCGAGGCGGCAGGCTTCATTATAGACACGCTTGCCCCTGCCTTTCCGGGAATGACCTTTGTATTGATTGGGACCGTCGTCGGTTGGTTCCACGGTCACAACCTCCCGGGGAACGTCCTCCCATGGGGGCCTGCATCAACTCCAGTCAAGAACGCCCTTCTCTCCGTTGCCGACATCGGCCTCAACCCCATGAAGACGGGGTCGGGAACCAGCCTCAAGATGATGGATTACATGGCATCAGGGCTTCCCATTCTCACGACGGAGATTGGCGCCCGGGGTATGAATGGCCCCGAATTGGAGGGAGCCATTGTCGCAAGGCTGGAAGATTTCCCCGCCCAGCTCACGAGTTTGCTGGACAACCGGGGACGCCGTCACGATCTGGCCCGCCTTGCCAGAAAAACGGCGGAGACCTGTTTCGACTGGGAAATCACCCTCGGTGACATGGTGTCCGATATCAGGAGTCGCATCAAATCCTGATCGGCTTCAGGCAACAATCACGCGGACACCATTTTCCTTCAGCGCCTCGGCAAGTTCTGCGGGCGGTTCCTTATCGGTGATGATGCAGTCAATAACATCAAGGTCACAGACCTTCATCATGGCCGGGCGATTGAGCTTGCTGCCATCTATGAGAATCGCGACGTGTTGCGCCCGCTCGACCATCATTCGCTGGGTATCAACAACCAGGTTGTTGGAATTGAAAATACCATCGGGCATGACACCGTTTGCCCCAATGAAACTCCAGTTTGCATTATATTCAAGAAGGGTCTTGACCGTTTGAGGGCCAAGAAGGACCTCGCTCCTCGGATAGACGTATCCGCCGGTCATGTTGACCTCCGAAACCGATGTGCGGCCGTTGGCTGGTTCATTGAGGGCGGAGGCAAGGGGCAGGGAGTTGGTAATCACGCGAACGTGGGGGGAAAGATACCTGGCCAGATTGAGGGTGGTGGTTCCACCGTCTATAATGACGATCTCGCCATCATTGAGAAGACCCGCTGCTGCCTTGGCGATACGATCCTTCCCCTCGGGGTGTTCCACCTTGCGACTGGAAAAGGGCAGCACGCCCATGATCGGTGCATTGTCGAGGGAATGCACCCCCCCGTGGGCACGGATGACAAGCCCCTGCTGGGCAAGGAGGGCAAAATCACGCCTGATTGTCGCGGAGCTTGAATGGAGAATCCTTTGGGCATCGTCAACACTCAGGAACGATTCCGCCTCGATGATTTCCAGAATTTTTCGCTGCCTTTCAAGTGCATGCATGGAATTCGCCTCCTGGCTTGATCGTTCCAGAATTCAATTCGTTCCACCAATCCAAACAAAACACAATGGGCCGGACGGAACGTACTTTAATACAGACAAGATGGGTCCCCTCCCCCGTCACCAGGCTGGATCCCAAAGGATCCCGCACAGGATCGACGAATTCCGCGTGACGACTCGTCGCTACGAACAAGTCAAGCTTCGGATCATCGAGCACGGGTTTCGATCGGCCATCGAAGACGTCGATCTGTACGAGGGAGGGAAGATTGGTTGACATATTATTCGGTCGCATTCAAAGTGAGATTCAGTTCGGATTGCGCACCTTGGGTATTCACCCAAAGCCACCAGGCGGGACTTTCCAAATAGGTGCCCGACACGACGGTCTCGGTGGTCGCTCCACGGGGCAGGCCACCACGAATGGCATTGGCAGCGGAATCTTCACTGGTAAATGGTCCGAGCCGCACCGACAGGCCGGGAAGAGGTTTGTCACTTTCCAGGATGAAGTGACCGCCGCGTTGATAGTCGTAACTCACAAGGGCGACGTCCCTTCCTCCATTTCCATTCGAGACGATTGTTTGGAGTTCAGTCACTTCGAGCCGATTTAATGGGGGCAGAATTCGGGGCATGATGCGAATCCGATCCGGTTGGGTATCATCGACGCCTGCCGAGTATAGAAGTGCCTGCATCGACGGGCCCTGATTTGCCCCGTTTGACAGGTCGCTGATGCGGTGCCATCGACCATCGGGAAGGACGTTGGAGCCTTCCGGGAAGATATACTGGTAAAGACGCCAATCAATGCCACGAAGGGGATCGTGAAAATTCATGTTCTTGTCGTAACTGTAATACGCCAGGTCACGGATGGCGTTGGCGGCCGTATCCATTTCATCCATGGCAAGGGAGGAGTGCAGGAACCATCCCTGACCATAACCCATGCCGATGACAGAGCGTCCGTTGTTGGGAAGTTCCATGCGCTTCTGGAGGGTTCGCCTGGTAATTTCCCGTGCCCGTGGTTCCCAGTCATTGGAGTCGTACCCCTCCATGTAGGTGGAGAGAAATGCCTGGGCGAGAGCCTCATTGCGGCTCGGAAAAATGGAGTGTCGGGCGTACTTCCATGTTTCCTCACCAGCATCCCCGACGAGGAGTTCATCCATCATTCCATCGTATAGACGGTCCGCATACGTGGCCCATTTCCTGGCGTGTTCCTCATCACCTGCTGCCTCGGCAATTTCGATGCTCAATCGCAGGGCAATATAGCACGCCCAGGCAGGATAGGACTGGTAGTATTCATTGAAGCGCTGATAGTTTTCCCTGATGACATCGGGATCAGTTTCATCGGGCCAATAGTGACCACTTCCCCATCCCGTGGATTCCCCCTCGCTGTAGATCACATTACGGTCGGTGTAATCCATGAGCCAGGTGATGAAGTTTGCGGCCTCTTTCGTGGAATCATACCGTGACAAGCCATACAGATGGTCGCGCGGCTCCATCAGCCAGTCACCGGTCGGAGCGCCCATCAGGCGCCACGCCCACCAGCGGGCGATGATCACGGAACCATGGCCGTCCATTTCCTCCGTACCCTGGAGTTCATTCATGGGCCATGGGTGCAGGAGGGGGTTTTCAAGGATAAAGCCCCAATGACCGGGGGCATCTTCGGGCCAACGATCCGCATCCAGTTCATAATTGGCGATTCCCCGGGCGGGATCATTGTTCGTGCGGAAAAACGTCAGCCAGTCATCAACATAATCAACATAACTGGTGACACGTACCTGGTTGCGGAGGGCTCGAAGGGCCATGGTGACAAAGTGGTCGCTGCAACGTGAGTAGGAGGTGCCGTATATACCCACATGCCCCCAGGTGCCGAGACCCTGATATCCCCCATAGTAGGGCATGTCCCAGCCTGATTCGCGGTGGAATCCGGTGTCCGCCTCGAATTTATTATTGAGGTCGATGAGATTGGCGACCCAGTAATTGTTCAGCATTCCGGCAAGATCCACCCCATCTTCCGTTAAATCGCCATGGAATGTGAGACGGGCCATGTCAAAATCAATGGGATAATCAAGTGGTTCCGCCTGACGTGGCAGATCATCAATTCCCGTATAGAGAACTTTGGCGAGGGCCTCGATTTGCGGAGCAAAATCCGGGACATCCGTCAGGGCAAATCTTGGATGTGTATCCACCCAATTGATCCCATCGGAGGGGACCGGGATGATGTTCTCCCCCGCCTCCCTCACATTAAGCAGTGTCACCCCGCTTACAAGAGGTTGGCCACGCTTACTGGTATTATTGTGCACGACCAGTCGATCGATTTGCTTTTGCTGGGGGGAGATCGAAAGGTAAAATTGCGTGTGTCCCTTACCGTCTGGCGCATGTCCATCGCGCTCATTGAGACGAAGGGAGGCATCAAGGACTCGGCGCAGTTCAGGCCGTGACTTGAAGGGTTCCTGCATGATCTGGGTCGGATTAATCACGGAACCCCGTGCCCATGAGGAGACAAACCAGGCTGTCGCGCCAATGACGAGGGGCAACGTGTCTGTATCGCCATCCGAGTAGTGCACGACGACCTCCCCGATGGGGACACCCAGATGAATCTGGTCGATCCTCTCGTCCCATGTCTCGGGGTGCTCGCCCCAATGGGCCAGGCTGTGATCCCAGCCATGATTGATCATCCCAAGGAGCAGCATGGTATCCGCGGTTGCACCGATGTGGATGGGGTTTTCCGCTCCGATTCTGGGATGGTTGATTGCCTTGAAGGGAACGGTGCGGACCGTCACCATGGCCGCCTCATCGCTGTCGATATCGACAACGGCAATGGGATGGCTGGTGTCTTCTCCGGGCAAAAGTAACGGCATGAGCATTACCGAGGTCGTCAGCAGGGTTTTCTTCATATTCGTTGCATGGTTACCCATAAAAGTATATACGCTGATAAGTGTATTCCATCAATTCAATTCCAATTGAAGGTGACTGGTGTCACCGAGATCCTCAATCCAGACCCACCAGGCGTCATCCCCCTGATATGTCCCGGACTGCATGGTCCGGGTCGTTGATGGGGAGGGAAGGCCGGCGCTGACAGCCGTGGCAGCTTGTTCCTCGGAGGTGAATGGCCCGAGGCGTACTGCCAGATTGGGAAGGGGTTTGTCACTTTTCAGGGTGAAGTGGCTGCCGCGTTTAAAGTCGTAATTTACCAGGGCCACATCGAAGACTCCGTTTTCTCCGTCTATTACGGTCTGGAGACCTTCGAGTTCCACCCTGTTCATTGGCTCGATCAAGCGGGGAAGGATGCGGATACCTGACGGGTTCGTATCATCAACACCCGTTGAGTAGAGGAGGGCATGCATGGAAGGCCCCTGATTGGCTCCATTGGAGAGGTCACCAATCCGGTGCCACCTGCCATCGGGAAGTATATTGGTGCCTTCCGGGAATATCCATTGGTACAGACGCCAATCAATGCCCCGAAGCGGATCATGAAAATCCATGTTCTTGTCCCAGCTATAATAAGCCAGATCGCGGACGAGGGTCTGCGCGGCATCCATCTCATCAAAGGCCAAGGCCGAGTGAAGCATCCACGCCTGGCCGTACCCCATGCTGATGACCGCCCTGCCGGAATTGCGGCGCATGAGGCGCTCCATCAGCGTGCGGCGTGTAACCTCGCGGGCCGTTGGTTCCCAATCATTATGGTCGTAACCCTCAAGGTAGGCCGAAAGGAACGCCTGGGCCAGGGCTTCATTGTGGCTGGGAAAGATCGATCGGTCGGAGAACTTCCACATTTCCTCCCCCGGTTCGCCCACCACCATTTCCTCGAGCAATCCCTTGTATAGACGATCTGCATATTGCGCCCATTTCTCCGCATGCTCGGTGTCGCCCACGGCTTCTGCCTTCTGAACGCTTACCCTGAGAGCAATGTAACAGATCCATGAGGGGTAGGACTGGAAGAAGATTTCCGCCTCCTGATAATACTGGCGGATCACATCCATGTCTGTTTCTTCCAACCATCCCACCGGAATCTGCGATGTGGGGGATCCTGCGGGACCACCGCCCCAACCGGTTGACTCCCCTTCGCTGTAAATCACATCACGGCCGGTGTGATCCATAATCCAGCAAATGAAATTGGCAGCCTGCTTGGAGGCGTGATATCGCGAGGTATTATAGCGGTGCTCCATTGGCTCCATTAACCAGTCTCCCGTGGGACCGCCCGCAAGTCGCCATGCCCACCAGCGACCAATCGTGGTGGCACCATGACCGTCCAACTCCTCATTGCCGGGGAGTTCATTGATCGGCCAGTTTTCGTGCATGGGCATATTCATGATGAAGGCCCAGTGACCCGGTGCATCCTCCGGATAGCGATCAATATCGAGTTGATGATTGGGCGGTCCCTTTTCCGGATCATGGTTTGCTCGGAAGAAGTAAAGCCATTCGTCCACATAATCCGTCCAGGATGCCAGGCGCTGTGCATTGGGAAGCGCACGCATTGTCATGGTGACGAAGTGATCGGCACACCGGGCAAATGTTAAGCCATGGTAGGTGCCGATGGGCGTCCAGGTTCCGAAACCGCGGTACCCGCCATAAGCAGGGAAGTCCTTTCCTGATTCCGGAAAGACACCGGTTTTCGGGTCAAAACTGGCATTCAATTCAATGAGGTTGGCGACCCAATAGTTGCTCAACATTCCAGCCAGGTCCACGCCTTCTGCGGTCTTGTCGCCATGAAAGGTGATCCGGGCCGCTTCCATTCCATCAGGGAAATCTATACGGTCAACCTCGGAGGGAAGGTCATCAATCGAAGTGTAAAGAACACCGGAAAGTTCGTTTGTGCCCGCTTCAAAGTCGGGCATACTGGCCAATGAAAACGCTGGAGTCAGGTCAGCCGGGTCCACGCCATCCATGTCCACGGCCCTGATGTGGCCATCCACTTCACGGGCATTGACCAGCGTGACGCCGCTGATCATTGGTTCACCCCGTTTTTCCAAGTTATTGCGGACAATCAACCGGTCGATTTTCTTGTCGCGCGGCTGGACAGCAAGATAGAAGTAATGATGGGCCTCGTTGAAGTCGACCGGATCGTCAGGTTCCCGCAACATGAGCGAGGATTCCAGTACCTCCATGAATTCCGGACGCGAGGAGAAAGGCTCCCTGACCTGATGCTGGTTTTTTACCCCCCATTGGGTGACAAACCACGCCGTTGCTCCAATGATGAGTGGAAGGGTGTCCACCTCCCCATCCGTATAATGTACCTCCACCCCACCAATCGTCAGGCCAACGTATATCTGATCGGGGCGTTGCTCCCATGTTTCCGGGTGTTCCCCCCAGTGGGCGAGTCCCACGTCCCAGCCATGATTCATCATGCCTGCCATGAGGAGGGTTTCCGCCCTTGCTCCCACAGGGATCGGGTTCTCATCGCCAACCCTTGGCTCGGGGAGAACATGGAACGGAACAGTTCTGGACGCCACCATCTTGGCTGACTCGCTGTCTATCTCCACCACGGCCAGGGGCAGCGGCTCGCCATTGCTCGCCTGGGGTGCGCTCATGACCATGGTGCCAAGTAGCATTGTTGAAGCGACCATTAGCGAGGCCTGGTATCGTTGGTTCATTTTACGGGTCAATTTCATTTGTCAGTCTGTTTTTCCTATATTAAAGGGTGTCTGAGTGCACTCATAACAGTGATCAATGGTTAAGACTAATCCTCAGTGAATCCTTATGGCCAAGGTCCTCCACCCAGAGCCACCAGGCATCATTTCCCTGGAAGGTTCCCGAGGTCACGGATCTTGTGGTGGCACCCCGTGGAAGGCCACCATTGATTGCCGTTTCTGCAGCCTGTTGGGAGGTGTATGGGCCGAGGCGGACTGCGAGATTGGGAAGTGGATGGTCACTGTTCATGACAAAGCGTTCGCCCCTTGTGTAATCGTAGGTCACAAGAGCGACCTCGAACCCACCATTTCCCCCGTCTATAACGGTTTGAAGGTCATGAAGTTCGACGCGGTTCATCGGCTCAAGAATCCGTGGAATAATTCGGATTCTGTCGGGACGTGAATCATCCACACCGGCGGAATAAAGAATCGCCTGCATGGACGGTCCCTGGTTCGCGCCATTGGAAAGGTCACCAATGCGATGCCAGCGGCCGTCGTCCATGATGTTGGATCCCTCCGGATAGATCCACTGGAACATCCGCCAATCAATTCCCCGAAGGGGATCATGGAAGTTCATGTTTTTGTCGTAACTGTAATAGGTCAGATCGCGAATGGCGTTGGCTGCATGGTCCATCTCGTCAAACGCAAGGAGGGATTGGAGCAGCCACCCCTGACCATACCCCATGCCGATTACAGCGCGGCCCGAGTTGGGACGCTCAAGGCGCTTGTCGAGAGTACGGCGGGTGACCTCGCGGGTGGCAGGATCCCAGTCGTTGTGATCATATCCCTCCAGGTAAGTGGAGGCAAAGGCTTGCGCAAGGGCCTCGTTGTGGCTTGGGAAGATGGAGTGGTCGCTGTGCTTCCATGTTTCCTCTCCCTCGTCACCGACGGCCATCTCATTGATCAGTCCCCCGTATAGACGTTCGGCATAGGTGGCCCATTTTTCCGCATGCTCGTGGTCACCGACAGCTTTGGCCTTCTCGACACTTACCTTCAGGGCAAGATAGCACATCCATGTTGGGTAGGACTGGAAGAAGATTTCCGCTTCCTGATAGTAGCCACGAATAACGTCCATGTCAGTTTCGTCCCACCATCCATCGGGGATCTGGGATCCGGGAGTTCCGGATGGACCACCACCCCAACCGGTGGACTCACCCTCGCTGTAGATCACATCCCTGCCGGTGTGGTCCATCAGCCAGCAAATAAAGTTCGCTGATTCCTTGGAGGCGTGATAGCGCGACTTGTTGAATCGATGGGCACGCGGCTCGGTGAGCCAGTCTCCGGTGGGGCCACCATTGAGACGCCATGCCCACCACCTTCCGATTGTTGTGGCTCCATGGCCGTCCATTTCCTCCACTCCCTGAAGTTCATTGATCGGCCATGGGGGGGAGAGGGGGCCCTGAATCACAAAGGCCCAGTGGCCCGGGGCATCCTCGGGATAGCGGGTTATGTCGAGGCCGTGGTTGTGGGGGCCCTCATTGGGATCGTGGTTGGACCGGAAGAAGTACAGCCACTCGTCCACATGATCCACATAGTTGGTGGCCCGATCCGGATTCTGCAAGACACGCATGGCGAAGGTAGCGTAATGGTCACTGCACCGGGAGAAAGAATTACCATGATAGACACCAATGGGTACCCACGTTCCAATGCCGTTATAGCCACCATACCATGGACTGTTACGGAAGGACTCGCGGAAGAAGCCGGTCTCCGCTTCGAACTTTTCATCCATTTCAAAAACATTGGCGACCCATGAATTGCTCAACATCCCGGGCAGATCGACACCTTCCGCCGTCTTGTCACCGTGGAAAATCATCCTGGCAGCCTGGAGCCCTTCTGGGAAGTCAATACGATCAACATCCCGCGGAAGATCATCGACGGATGTATAGAGAATATTGGAGAGGTCCCTGATTCCCGGCTCAAAGTCAGGCATATTTTCCAGGGAAAAGGCCGGTTGCAGATCAGCGGGGACCACATCATCCATGTCAACGGGCCGTATATTTCCCTCCACATCCCTGGCATTGACGAGCGTGACCCCACTGACAAGTGGCTGACCCCGCTTTTCATCATTATTGCGCACAATCAGGCGGTCGATCTTCTTGTCGCGCGGTTGCACGGCCAGATAAAAATAGTGGTGGGAGTTGTTTTTGTTGATGAAATGGTGGTGAAGGTTTTCGCTTGCTGGTTCGTCTGTTTCATACAAGCGGAGTGATGCCTGAAGCACGTCGAGAAATTCGGGCCTTGAAAGGAATGGCTCCTTGACTTCCTCCGATCGCAGGTGGCTCGGCCCGTGGGCCCACTGGGCAACGAACCATGCCGTCGCGCCGATGATCATGGGGATTGTATCGACATCGCCGTCGGAATAGTGGACGTCTATTTCACCAATCACCGTGCCGAGGGGAATCTGATCCGGTCGTTCATCCCATGTTTCCGGGTGTTCCCCCCA
>JAFIGB010000215.1 GCA_020831705.1 Candidatus Sumerlaeia bacterium
CGGCTGGCTCTGTCCCTACCCAGCTGACCGCCGCCTTGGTTCAAAATATGAAGGAGAATGCCCCCTCCAGAACGACCAAACCCGCCCGAAAGTCTTACTTGTTGAAGGGCATTTTGTGTCCAAGGTGAGGGGAGTACCTCACTGAACCCCAGAGAAATCACCGATATTGAGCGTGAACTTTCTCTCGCTCGACTCCCCCTTCAAGATCTTCTTCACGAAATCTATAAGCATCGTACAAGAATCTAGCAGGAGACTTTGCCTCGCTCAGAAGGCGAGAATAAGCAAAAAAGCCGTTCATTTTAAAGATAAGATTGAGGCGAGTGAGGACATTGAGGATGCCATCTTTATTCTACTTTACCAGCCACACTGTCGAGGTTGCCCGGGAGTATTACATGACTCTTGATGGGGAGTCCAAACGCCAGACAATGGAAAAGCTTTCAGGTGTGTATGGGCTTGGGGAGCCAAAAGAACCCAGTGAAGTGACAGCCGAGCCCATCGACAATCACCCCGATTGTAAGCCCAGACATATCAATAATCGAAGAAAAATGGCGGTGAGGGAGGGATTCGAACCCTCGAAACGGGGATTCCGTTTACTCGCTTTCGAGGCGAGCGCCTTCAACCACTCGGCCACCTCACCGCATTGACCGCGCAGGTCGCGCGGGGGAAGAAGTGTTGGGCGGGAGTTTGACGGAGGTCAAAGGATTTCCCCGTCGTGGGATCGCATTTTTCCGCCTTACAGGTCCACGATCCGTTCCCCGGAGATGGCCTCGGCCACTTCACCGAAAAGATTCTCCATCAGGGCACGTGAATCACCCGGTGGCGGGGTCTGGAAGTGCACGGTTTTCTGCAGCGTTGGGTGGAAAAAGCTCAATGTATGGGCATGGAGCCATGGGCGATCGTAGTTCACGAGCGCCTTTTTGAGGGCATGTTGGTCGGGGCGAAGGCGCTCCAGGCAACGGTTGAGGTGTCCGTCGTAGGCGCTGTCACAGATGATGGGATGACCGATGTGTTTGCAGTGAATGCGGATCTGGTGGGTGCGGCCGGTTTCCAGGCGACAACCAATAAGGGTGAACTGGCCGGTGCGCCGCAGGACGGCGAAGTGGCTCCGTGCATTGCGGGCGTGGGGGCCATCGATTTTACGGTGGAGCCGGTTGGCCGGATCCATGCCCACGGCGGCATCGACGGTGGTTTCGCTCCACTGGGGATCGCCAAGGATGATGGCGAGGTATTGGCGCTTCACGGTCCGCTTGATGAGCTGGTTGGCGAGGGACTTCATCGCCCGGTCATTCTTGGCCACGACAAGGAGGCCGGTTGTATTTCTGTCTATACGGTGGACGATGCCGGGGCGTCTGGTTCCATTGATTCCGGGGAGGTCGGGAAAGAGGTGAAGGAGGGCGTTGACAAGGGTGCCGTCGGGATTTCCCGCGGAAGGGTGGACGACAAGGCCGGCCTGCTTGTTGACGACAATGACGTCGTCATCGTGGTGAACGATGTCGAGGGGGATGTTCTGGGGCCAGGGCCAGTCGTCATCGGGCGGCGGCCAGTCGACGGTGATCGTTTCGTTCCCCTCGATTGTATAGACACGTTTGGGTGGCGCCCCGTTGATGAGGACGTTTCCATCCTTCACGAGTTGTTGCACGCGATTTCTGGAAGGCGCACCGGGAAGGCGGGATAACCACGTGTCGAGACGCATCCCAATGGCTTCTTCCGGTGGAATCAACTCCCCGACGGGAGGCGTATTTGTGGGTGTTTCCTCATTTGTCACCGTGCACCGACCGCTTCAAGGACGTCGTTGACGAGGGGGCTCATGGCCTGACCAAGAGCCTGGCGCGTCAGGTGGACGAGTTCCCGGTTGTTTGTTCTCTCGCTCTCATAGGGGGAGAAGGTTCTGCTCCGGCCTGTATAGACCTTGTTGTTGATGAGGGTCACGTCGGTGCGGCGATCGATGAGGGAAACGCGGAGGAGGACCTGACAGCGGGAGTTGTTGAAGTTGTAGGCGGCCTGTTCGATGCGCAGAAGATAATGGGCATCGTTTTGACGGAGGGCCTCCATGGCAGCATCGGCGAAGATCGCCTGGTGGCGTTCCTGAACGGAGCGCTGGTCGGACTCCCCTGCCGAATCCTCGGGCCGTGGTGCTCCGATTTCATCAAGGAGCCGGTCCAGTTCGCTTCCAACAACGGACTCCCTTTCCTGGGTTGCTTCGGCAACGGAGGCAACCTCCAACTGGCGGATCGTGTCGATGGTTCTGTTGGTTGTAACTGTAAGACCGCCCCTGAAGATGGGACCAAATCTTCCCCGCAGTTCTGAAAGATAGGCCTGGGAGATGGGGATTTCGTAGTTTTGCGCCCACCACCATCTGCCGAGCTTGATGCGGTAAATTTCCTCCAGATCATCATCGGGGTAGGAAATGATCATGGCATCCTGAAGCATGACCGGCGCATTGTAGGCAGTGGAGATGTTAAAATTGACACGGTGGCGATTGCACCCCGTGGCGACCAACATCATGAACAGAAGAAAGCAGGTTGTTGACAAACGAATCATGGATTTTCCTTCGCAAGGGAGACTTTTCGTATCGTGACCGGTTGGTGTCGTCCCTTGACTGTCTGTGTTTCTTCCGGTCCGGGCGTTGCCCCGATGGAATTGAGGAACTCCACCGCGTTGGGGGAAAGCCTTTCCAGCGTCTCCCGTGAAATAATGACTTCACCATGGGAGGCCAGGTTTTGCAGCCGGCTGGCAACATTGACCGCATCCCCCAACGCGGTGTATTCAATACGCACTTCCCGTCTCCCGACAAGGCCAACTGTTGCCATGCCGGTATGAACCCCGGCCCCCGTGTTGAGTGTCACCCCCACCTGGCGCCCCCAGGGGGAGTCATTCAGCGCCCTGATCTTGCGCTGAATTTCCACGGCGGCCCGTGTGGCACGGCCTTCGTGGTCGCCCGGCTCCTCGGACAGGGCCCCAAAAAGGGCCAGAACCGCATCTCCCAAAAACTTGTTCACCTGGCCATCATGGGCGAAAACAACCTCCGAAACCGTCTCGTAAAATCGCTCCAGAACGTCCAGCACAACCATGGGGCCATGGTCCTCGCTCAAGGATGTATATCCCCGAATGTCAATGAACAGCACCGTGATTTCCCGCTGGGCGCCCCAGATGGCATCATCATGGTAATTCCTCAGGATCTCCTCGCCGATACGGGGGGAGACGGACTTGAGAAAGACATCCCGGACCAGACGACGATCCTGGTCCTTCACCTGAACCAGGTAATAGAAGAATCCCAGCATGGAAATGGCAAGCCCGAGCATGGGGGATACGACGGGGAGGACAAGGTTTGCGGAAACGAAAAGGAGAAACTGCCCCACTGTATAGACAAGAACAAGGACAATGGTGAGAATCGCCGCCCGCCGGAAACTGAGGGCCAAAAAGAAGAGCGTCGCAACGGTCCCAAGGAGAAGATGAAGCACGACGATGCTCCCCCACCGGGGAGTCCGAAGGAAATCCTGTCCGATAATATTCGCCAGAATATTCGCATGGAGACCCACCATGGGATATTGGGAGGCGATGGGGATCGGTTCCAGATCGGTGGCAACACCCCCGGATATCACCTCGCCAACAAGCACCAGCGAGTCCTTCCATTGAGGGGCAATTTCCTCTTCGGGACCTAGAAGCACCTCGCGAAAATCATCGAGAACAACGGCCGCGATCGTTGGATGGCGGTTGAGGTATTCCTCCCCCTCCCGAAAATTGACCTGATACTTCCCTTGATGATCGATGGGAATTCGGATCGATCCGCGTCCCTCATAATTGGCTCTTGGTGTGAATCGAATCTCACGACCCCACTCAATTTCGACGTCGGAAAAGGGGGTGTCATACCAGGAAAGAGCCGTCGCCAGGGCGAGGTGGGGAAACAGCCTGCCGCTATATTGATAGACAAGGGGGGCATTGCGAACAACCCGCTCCTCCCCTTTTTCCACGTTGGCAAAGCCAATGGAATGGGCCGCGAAGGCCAGTTCATCAGACAAAATCCGCACATCAGCCGCCACGAAGGGATCCCCCTCCACACCTCCATGGTCGCCATGCTCGAGAAGGAACCACCGGCGCTGGAGGTCCTGGCGAATGTATCGGACCCATGCCAATTGCTGCAGCCCCCCGCGGATCTCGCCACTGGCGGCACCCTCCATACGAAGCTCACCAACCCAATCGCGCAGTTCCTCCTCAAAGTCATGGAGATCCCGAATCCATTCGATCATTGCCCGGGTATCCACACCCGAGGCCGCCATTTCAAGGGCCTCCTCCAGTTCGGCGGGGACGGTACCGAGGGGCGTAAGCCCAATGCTGGTGGGGCGAAAACTGGTTGCCAGGATGGAGCGGGGGCGCTGGAGGGCCATCGTGTGGGCAAGGAAGGGATCCTGTTCCCGTGCCGTGTCGAAAAAGAGGTCGAAGGCAATGGTGTGTGCCTCCCACCGGCGAAGGATCGAGAGAAGATTTGTATAGACAAGGCGCGAATGAAGATCCTCGTCCAGGCGTTGTTCATCGGCGACACCGACACCGATGATGCGAATGTTCGACGGGATCGGCCTGGGATCGATGGCATTACGCAGGACCATGCGCTGGTCGTAGAGCGCGCGCTCGAAATCCCGGACAAAGCCGATGGGGGCCAGGACAACGAGAAGCATCGGCACCAACCCGATGATCAGGAGAACCAACGGCGAGGGGCGGGCTTCCGCGCGCCGTCCCGTTGGAGTCTTCCCTGTCGTGGGCCTGGCCATGATGGATTCTTCCGGAAGTGGAAACGGGC
>JAFIGB010000233.1 GCA_020831705.1 Candidatus Sumerlaeia bacterium
CTCCAAGACGGAGGTGTCAAGGGAGGCAAGGGCCGGGAGGGGCAAAATGGAGGTGTTTTTTTGAATCCTGAAGGAAGGGGACGCTGCTCATACCGCTCCCAAACAACAACAAAGCAATCAATATCAATGAATAATCTTCGAATTCACTCCACTAAAATCGTTATTGGGCGCCATCTCAAGAAGAGCGGGAGCGTTTTTGAATTCAGTCCCTGAGCACCACCGATGACAAATTAACCGGTGACTTAACGGGTTCGGCCCATCGGTTTACTCTTCTCCCTTTGACCCCGAACTCACCTCGTTCAATGGTTTCTTCATGATCCTGAAAGCCACGACCCCATGATCCATAAATACGCCATTATTTCTGACACCCACGGTACGGTCCACCCCCGATTACATGAGGTTCTTCCCCCCGTGGAGACGATTTTCCATGGCGGGGATGTTTGTGGGGAGGACGTGTTGATGGAGCTGCGCATGCATGCCTCCATTTTTGCTGTTCGGGGGAACATGGATCCTCCGGGGGATGCCACGCTGCCCCTCCAACAGGTAGTTGAGATGCCCTTTGGCCGTGTCGGAATTACCCATGGGCACCTTCAGGAGGGTACGCAGGAGTCACGGGTGAAATCGCTGGTGCAAATGTTCGGGCCGCGAGATGTTCGCCTGATTATCCATGGGCACACGCATCTTCCGTATTTTCAACTGACGCGGGATATTTATGTGGTGAATCCCGGCTCCGCAGGCCCTCCCCGGCTCGGGTCGCCCTGTTCTTTTTGCCTTCTGGAGTGGGATTCGGAGCGTGACTTGCTCCGTTTTGATTTTCAGCAGTTCCCCTGGAAGTAAATCCTCCGGGGAAAATCGGAAAAATCCCCGGTGCGAGCCGCTTCATGACACCTCCCAAACGCCCGCTTCCCATTGGGCTGATCCTCTTCTCCCTCTTCATCGTGGTGCCCATCTGCGAGTTGGTCATCCTTGTCTGGCTGACCCGCGTGACCAGCTTCCCCTTCACCCTTGGGGTGATTCTCCTTTCCGCCCTTGCGGGAGCCACCCTGGTCCGCCTTCAGGGTTTTGCGGTGATTCAGAAACTCCGTCAAAAGGCCTCCCAGGGCGCTTTTCCCGGGGACCAGATTCTTGATGGTCTCATGGTGCTCCTTGCAGGGGGCCTGATGCTGACGCCCGGCCTGCTGACGGATGTGGTCGGGTTTACCATGCTGATCCCGGCGAGCCGAAGAATTCTCCGCGAGGGCCTGAAACGGATCTTCAAGGGTCGGGTTCACGTTGCCGTTGGTGGCTTCCCCGGTGGGGCCGGGGGCGGATTCGGCTTCCGGACTGAAAATCAACCTCCCCGGCAGGAGAACGAGGATCCCTCCCATCTTGAGGATTCGGAGTCATCCGGCCACTTCGAGAAAAAAACACCCTTTGACCGCCTTAAGAAATGATTGAATTCCGCCGGCATTTTCAGGACACTGATTCCCCTGTTGTTCACAAATACCAAAATGGAATGATAAAATGATGAAGCGGAGACACCGAAGAAAAGTCAGTCGATCCCAGATGAGAGAACGGGACAAGAATCGTGAAATGGCCCGGGCTCGCCGGGCAAGGCGCCGCGAACCGATCCTGCCCCCCGTCAATGGTTCCTCCCAGATTAGCGGCGAATGGACCATCGTCACCAATTACCATGAGTTGCGCTTCCGCCAGCTCAATCGCATTGAGGCCCCCTTCGATGACCTCAAGGAGTTCTACGGCGAGGCCATCGATGAGTTGGTGGAGATTTCCTGGCTGGTTCACAAGGCCGATTTCCTCATGGCCCAGAAGGGCCTGGCGGCGGTTCTCAAGGACTGGGAGATCGTTCGAGAATGCCGCTATTTTGGCGAGGTTCCCGCCATCCTCCTCCGCCAGGCAATCAGCACCGGCCCCGACGAGCATGAGTTCGTTCTGGCAAACGGGCGCCAATTTTGGAAGGCACCCGACGGCAACCGTCTTGCCATCGAAGTTGATTACGACAGCTCGCCCATGATGAGCACCGAGACCGAGATCATCTTTACCGTGCCCCTTGATCGCCACGATTGGGTGCGCGATCTCATTGGCAAGATCCACAAGTGGATGGATGCCCACCACGTCCTGCGGGGCCGAGCCATTACAGCCGGGGGCGACTTCATCAAGTTCGATGAACAGACCGGGTGGGAGGATGTCCTGCTCCCCACCGAGCTGAAGGAGGCAATCGAGCGCAACTGCATCGGTCTTTTGAAGCACAAGGAGCTATACAAGCTCAACGGCATCCCCCTGCGCCGCGGTCTTCTCCTCCATGGAAAACCGGGCACCGGAAAGACGATGATTGGCCGGGCGCTGGCCCAAATGTGCGAGGTGACCTTCATTCTGGCGACGCCGGGAATGATCGAGGACGCCAGCGACGTCCGCCGCATTTTCAACTGGGGTCGGCGCTTCGCCCCATCGATTCTCTATTTCGAGGATTTCGATATGGTCGCCCGAGACCGTCATGTCAATTTCGGCAATGACGTTCTTGGGGAATTCATGACAGGACTCGACGGACTCGATTCCGGCGAGGGCATCATTGCTGTGGCCACAACCAATGACCTCACGGCCATCGAACCGGCCCTGAAGGAACGCCCCAACCGCTTCGATCTCGTGCTGGAGGTTCCCCCCATGGCCGCCAGCGAGCGCCACGATTACCTCAAGCGCTGGGCATCAAAGCGCCCCGATTGTGAAATCGATCTGGAGAGCATCGTGGAGCGCAGCAACGGATTCACCGGCGCCCAAATGCAGGAGCTTTGCCGCCTTGCCGTCTTCGAGGCCGTGGAGGAACACCTTAAGGGTGGCAAGAAGGAATCCGTCGTCCTCCCCCTCACTGATGTCCACTACGACGCCGCCCTGCGGAAAATGGGGCAGGCCAAACGCAAGGGGCTGGGGTTCCAGGCCGCCGGATGAACGGACGTCTATAAAGCGCCCCGCAGTGGACCGGCCCCGCCGGCATCCCTCATGACGGGATGACCGTTGCCCCGAAATGGTGTTTCGGGCGGGATTCACTTCCAGCCGGAAGATTCCCGCCCTCCAACATCCATGATCGAATTCATCACCAATCCCGCCAACCAACTCGTCGCCCTCTTCCTTATACTGGGACTGGGGATTTTTCTCGGGCGTATCGAACTCAAGGGTGTCTCCCTCGGCACCAGCGGTGTGCTCTTTGTCGCCATCATTTTTGGCCACCTCGGAGTCACCCTTCCGGAGTTCATCACCCAGGTCGGCGTGGTGCTCTTTGTCTACGCCGTGGGCCTCATGGCGGGTCCCCGCTTTTTCAAGACGTTCCGTCGCGACGGACTCAGCTTCGCCGCCCTCGCCCTCGTGACCCTTGGCGTCGCCTTCCTTGCCGCCGTTCTCGTCGAATGGATCTTCAGATTCGGAGGTGGGCTTTCAGCAGGTCTCTTCACCGGAGCGCTGACGACCACACCCGGTCTCGCTGCTGCCATGGAGGCCGTGGATGATCCGGAAGGCTCGTGGGCCGCGCAGGTCTCCGTCGGATACGGCCTTGCCTACCCACTGGGTGTGGCCGGGGTTGTTCTCTTCATCCAACTTTTTCCCCGCATCATGCGGCTGGACCTTCGTCAGATGGCCCGTGAGGAAAGCCAGCTTGCCAAATCCCAAAGTCCCCAGGGACATTGGTACCAACTCAGCAATCCCCAACTCGTCGGCAGGACCATCGGCCAATTGATGGACCAGCATCTTGTCGAGGTGACCATCTCCCGCGTGGAGAGGAAAAATGGCGAGGTCTTTGTCGCCCGCCCCGACCTGGTTTTCGAAACCGGCGACATCGTCCGTGTCATCGCCAAGCCCCGCCACCAGGGCGCCGTGGAGACGGTGCTGGGGCCGATGATCCTTGAAAAATCCGAACCCGATCGCAGCGGCCAGGGACCAGTCCAGTCCCGCGATGTCTTTATCACCGAGGCCGTGCTGGACGGAAAGTCCCTGCGCGACCTTCAGCTTCCTGAGCATCAGGGAGTTGTGGTCGCCCGTCTCTGGCGCGAGGAAATCGAATTCGTTCCCCAGGCAGGAACACGGCTGGCAATTGGCGACCTAGTCCGGGTTGTGGGAACCCGTGAGGATTGCGAGAAATTTATCGAGCTTGCCGGAAACGCCGAACGCAAGCTTCAACAGACCAATTTCCTTCCCCTCTGCCTTGGCCTTGTCGTCGGCGTTCTTATTGGCAGGCAACAAATCACCCTGCCGGGGACGGATTTTGGGTTCAGCCTTGGCCTTGCGGGAGGGCCCCTCTTCGTCGCCCTCATTGCCGGACATTACGGGCGTATCGGACGCATGAGCATCCGCATGCCCATGGCCGCCAAAATCTTCATTCGTGAACTTGGCCTGATGTTCTTCCTCGCCGGAGCGGGGGTGGTTGCCGGGCGCGAGTTCCTGTCCATCCTCATGGATCAGGGCCTTTCCCTCATCGCCGCCGGTGCCATTGTCACCGTCCTCCCCATGGTCGC
>JAFIGB010000234.1 GCA_020831705.1 Candidatus Sumerlaeia bacterium
TCGTGAAAAGTGGGTCCTCGACGATATTTCCCTCGGGGGGTACGGTGTTCAGCAGGTTCGTATTCAGTTCGTCGGCGGTATCCCACTCATCATCACCCTCGTCGAGGTAATTGGCGGGCTCGTTGCTCCAGAACAGGTTCCCCACGAGCGGACCACCCACCATGGGCTCCTCCAATTCCTTTTCCTCCATGACCCCAAAGAGTTGATTGGAGGCGATGATGTTGTAGGAAATTTCGGGGGTACTTCTATTGAGGAAAATTCCCGATGTTCTGTTGGATACCACGGTGTTTTGGGAAATGAGGGATTCCGAGGAGTTGATGATCCGAAGGCCGTCGTCGTTTCGCTCGATGAGATTTCCCATGATGGTGGGGTTGGTCTGGCGTACGAGAATGCCGCTCTCGGCGTTACGCAAAATCCGGTTGTTAAGAATCGTGACCTCGTTGCCGCCAAGGATGGCGATGCCGTCGGAATTCGATCCCTGGATGACGGAGTTTTCAATCAGGGTATTTCCCGTGCCGGTGACACTGATGCCACGTCCGCCGGTGCTCCTGATGACGGTGTCGCGGATGATCATGCTTCCCGTTGCGGCGATTTGAACCCCTGAGCCGCCCCCGCCGGTAATCTGGACGCCATCGAGGATGGCTGGAAGTTGGGTGTTACCGATCTGGGCCAGAACGGTGGACGAGGTACCGCCCCCGAGGATCACATTCGTCATGCGGGATCCATCGCGCATCTCCACGCTGGTAAAGCCGCCGAGGATGGTGACATCCTCAAGGACACCGCCCTCCATGTTTCCTCCCTCGGTGGGGGAGAGAATAAAGCCGGCGGTGCGCTGAATTTCTGTTTTCAGGAGAACCGTGCGCCGTTGATCCGCGGCCCAGATGGTCTCGTCTTCGTCAGCGACGTAATAGGGTTCCAGGCCGCCACGGATCACAACCCCGGCGGGAACAACCGTCGAGGTCGGTGCAAGGAAGTAATTTCCATGGCGCATGAGGATCTCTGTGGCATTTCGCTCCAAGGCCCTGTCCAGGGTCTGGAGGGGTGCTTCGGCAGTTCCCGGATTGTCGTCATTCCCTTCGGGGGAGACATATTGGGTCAGGGCAGCGGCGTTGATTCCGGTCGCCAGCAACGTGGAAACCAGCAACAGGCGGGCAGGGTTCTTCAAGAAAGGGTTCCTCCTCCAAGGGGGGCAACATGAGGTGTCGGGACACCAAATTCGCTGGGTGAAAGTGTCGATCCGCTCCCCCCGAATGTCAAGGAGCGCCTCCGTTACCGGCGCGCCAGTTCCACAACGATTTCGTCAATTTGGCGGCGAATATTGGCATGGCTGGTCGTGTAATTATTTGCCATGATGGAAAAGGCAACGGTCCGTCCCGAATTTGTGGTCACATAACCGGAAAGCCCGGAGACGGCATTGAGGGTGCCTGTTTTTGCCCGAACCCGCCCCGTCATCCCGTCTGCAGACAACCGATTCCGCAATGTCCCCGTTCTTCCACTCACGGGGAGGCTGTCAACGAACCACTCCGTTTCGCGCTTGTGTTCAAGGAGGGTCACCAGCGCCCTTGGCGTGACGAAGTTTTCCCGCGAAAGGCCACTTCCATCCACGCCGTTGTATTCCGAGCGGGCCACCCCAAGGCGATCCCAGAAAGCCTGCTCGACCTGTTGGGCGCCGTTGTAGTTGGCATTCCCGAATCGACGGGCAGCGGAAAGAAGATAGAGCATTTCCGCCTGAAAGTTGTCGCTGTCCCGATTGGCGCGATTGACGATCTGGCGCATTGGGGCGCCCTCCACCCGGGCGATGACCTCGCCGTCGGTCACGGACACATTGCGGCCAATCCGGATGTCACCCTGAACCGTGATCCCTTCACGCTCGAGGGCGAGGCGAAGTTGTCTGGCTGTATAGGAAACGGGATCGCCCACGGGGATGGAGCGCGCGCTGCTTCCGCTTCCCTCGGGAAGGTTTCCCCGGAGGAGCAGAATCTCGCCACCGGCCAGAAGGTCCACCGACAGCGTTGGTACCGATCCCCCGCGACCCGTCATGGCTTCATTGCGAATGGTGAAGGGATCACCTCCAAGGGGGAAGGACCAGTTGATGGGTTCGCCTGACCTGGCAGGGGAGAAGGAGATCGCGGCGACATTGGTGTTCATGGAGAAGGCCGAGGGCCGCGGGGAGAAGGAGTTGACCAGGTTATTCCAAGTCCAGCCATGGCCGAGGAAATCAGGTTCGCTGAAAGGGGCGATGTCGATGACCAGATCCCCTCCAACATGGCGAAGCCCTGATTGAGCGGCATTTCTGGCCAATTCACGGAGCTTGGTGGTGCCGTTTGCTCCTCCAAGAAGGTCCGGTGTCCATGAGGGATCACCGCTGGCCTTGACGACGAGATCGCCTGCGATTCTTCCCGCACCCGAAAGCGGACCGGCGACCAGTTCAGTGCGGAAAAGGTGTTCGGGTTGATAGGCCTCCGTGGCGAGGGCGACCGAAACAAGTTTCCTGTTACTGGCGGGAACAAGGAGCCTCGTCCCGTTGATATTTGCCAGAACGTCCCCGTTGGAAAGGTCCACGGCGTATATACCCCAGATGGCCCTTGCGGGACCACCCGAGGAAATCATCGATTCAATGCGGTTGTTGAGAGGTGCCGCCGGGGCAGTCTGGGTAATGAGGAGGGAAAGGAACAGGAGCGGGAGAAGAACGTGCCAGCGCATGGAATTGGAAGTCCCGGTTTTGATGGAGGTGATTGAGGGTGATTCGTCAGGCGGTGTCGATGAATGCTCCGGTGCGGTGCATTTTCTCCGCGATTTGCCGTGTGGTGGCCTGGTCTGGAGGGAGGTTCCATTCGTTTGCCATCAAGCGATCGAGATGGCGCTGGATATCCTCCACGCTGGCGCGCTTTCGCACCAGAACACTGATGGGGCCGACCACCTCGTTATACTCCATGGAGAAGCCGGGAAGTCCGCGAAGGCAAATGGGATCCCAGCGGTCGACGATCCGCTTGATTTCCACCCGGATGCGTTTCATCGCCATGCGGGCGTTGGTTTCCTCGGATTCCTCGGGTGATGGTTTGCCAGCCATTTAGAGAACCGCTCCACCATCTTTATAGACACGGGGGCTGAGGACGCCGATGTACTTCAGGTTGCGGTAATACTCGTCAAAGTCCAGACCGTAACCAACAACAAAGCGATCGTCCAGCTCGAAGCCAATATACTTGATGTCGAGTTCCGCCGCACGGTTCTTCACCTTCTTGTGGAGAAGCGTGGCCATGGAAATCGTTGACGGATGGTGGACACGGAGGAGGTCGCGAATGGCGGCAAGAGTCCGACCCGAATCATAGATATCCTCAATGATCACCACATCCTTGTCCCGGAGGGTGACCTCCACGTCCTTGGTGATCTGGACGCGGCCACTGCTCGATGTTGAGGAACCGTAGGAAGAGGCACCGACCATGTCGAAGGAGTGGGGGACGGTGATGGCGCGGGAAAGGTCGGCCAGAAATGTCAGGGCACCGCGAAGGATCCCCACAAGGACGAGCTCCCTCCCGGCGTAATCCTCGGAGATTCGTGCCCCGATTTCCCCAACGCGTTTCAGGATTTGCTCTTCTGTGAAAAGGACTTCTTCGATGTCGTGGTCAAGATTCTTGGAGATGGTGCCCATGAGTTTCTTTCGATGTTGAGTTCGGGCTGTAATCAGCCTCGTTGGATCCGAATCAGCGTCTTTCACCCCAACCCGTCATGGCGGTGAATTCCTCGCGCCGGTCCAGCTTGCCGTCGCGGAAATAGAACCGGGTGCCGAGTTGGAAGTAGGTGTAGGTCGTCACCGGGCCCACCACGTCCCTGGTTTGGGAAATATCGTTGGGGTCGCCGTATTCACAAATGATTCTGATGGTGTCAGGAAGCTCGGTTTCCTCGACCCTGTTGCGATGGAACCGGAAGAGCCTTTTTTCGTCGAGATATACCCACTCATGCTCCAACTGCATCTGGTTCATGTAGCGCTGGAAACTCCGCTGGTTGGCGGTCCATTGCATTTGGCTCAATTCCCGTTGTGTCAGGATGCGGCCATCGCGGGTCCAGCGAATCCGAAAATAGTCGGGAGTGCCGTGGCGCTCGAAGACACGCTGCATGCGCAGGGCACCGTCGACGTCCTGGGGCCAATCCTTCTCTTCATCGGGCCAATCGGGCGGTACGGGGGCGACATTGATGGAGAATTTTCCATCGGGGAAAATGCGGGGCCGCTTGCCACCGCAACCTACCGAGAGGGTGGAGACAAAAAAAACGGCGATCAAAAGGGGAAATAGGGCAAGTCTTGTCATTGTTTCGATTCACTCCCTTCGGGCTCGGTGGCCCGGCTAATTAAGGGACAAGTTTTTGGGGGTTCAGGATTGGCCTTGGAGCTTCAGAATTTGTGCGCTCAGGTCTTCGATTTGATCCTCAAGTTCGAGAATCTGCTCCATCTGCTCCCGGATGATGTTTTCCTGTTCGATGACCTGAACATTCACCCCGGAGCTCGATCCCGAAGAAGAGTCCTGCTTGGGAGCGTCGGTCGATGTCGCCGCTTCAAGCTTTTGTTCCAGCTCCACCACCTGGGCGGTCAGCTCGCGGATGAGAACATCCTTCTCGTCCTCGCCGTCCTCGTCTCCATCTGGAGCTTGTGGGCTTGATGATTCTTCAAGCTGAAGCATCAATTCGCGGATTGCATCGGATTTTTCGCCTACTTCCGCCTCCAGTTCTTCAATCCGGTCACCCTGCTCCAGAAGCTGGGTCTGTTGCTCGCGGATCACCTCTTCCTTCTCGGCCAGTGTTTCCTGAAGGTGTTTAAGGAGGCTTTCATTTGCCATATTTTAACAACCGGGCGCTTTCTTGTCTGTCATGAGTATGATTCCCGGTCCATTTCCGGAAGGCCGAAGGTATCGGTCACGACCTGAAGGCAGGTCAAGCAGGTTGACCACCCTGTTACGGGGGGAACTTGTCAGGTGGTTTCCTGAAGGACTGGCTCGCGGGTTCCAACCGTCCCCTGCAGCGTGTGCGAGTTGCATCCAGTGATCAGAACGTCGACAAGCGTTCCGACCAATCGATCCCGTCCCGGAAAGACCACCCGCTTGTCCGTCCGTGTCTTGCCCTGAAGCATTGTCGGATCCTTCTTCGCCGGACCCTCCACCAGTACCTCATGGACCCGCCCGATCTCCCCCTGATTTTTTTCGAGGCAAATCGATTCCTGAAGGTTAATGAGCCGCTGCACCCGCTCCTTCTTCACCTTCAGGGGAACATCGTCCTTCATGGTTTCGGCGCTGACCGTTCCCGGCCGCGGGCTGTACATGAACATGAAGGCGCTGTCGAAGCGCACATCGCGGACGAGTTGAAGCGTCTCCTCGAACTCCTCCTCGGTCTCCGTGGGAAAGCCCACGATGATGTCGGTGGTGAGGGAGTGAAGAGGGTTCTGTTCCCGGAAAAGGTCCACCAGATACCGGTAACGCCTGGAGTTATACGCCCGCTTCATCAGGCGAAGCACCCGGTCGTTCCCCGATTGGACCGGCAGGTGAAGGTGCTCCATGACCTTGTCGCACCCCGCAACCGCACCGATATGGCGATCGCGACAGCTCTTGGGATTCGAGGTTGTGTAGCGAATCCGCCAGATTCCCTCGATCTCGTTCAGTGCGTAAAGAAGGTCGGCGAAATCCTCACGGTCTGCCGTCATGTAGCTGTTGACGTTTTGCCCGAGGAGGGTCACCTCGCGGTAGCCCTGATCCGCCATGGCGCGGACCTCATCGACGATCTCGCCCAGCGGGCGGCTGTACTCATCGCCGCGCGTTTTGGGTACAATACAGAAGGTGCAGCGGTTGTTGCAGCCATACATGATGTTGACGAAGCCGCTCAGGCCCCCAAGGCGCATGGGGGTTGCATTGACCGAAAAGGGCTTGTCGATGTCCTCGACGGCAACGAGCCGTTCCCCCGTGTCCAGATTGCGGTCGATCAATTCGGGAAGATGGATGTAATCCCGTGTCCCGACGACAATATCGAGGGCGGGGATTTTGTCGAGCAACCGCCGTCCCTGATCCTGGGCCACACAGCCCGACATGGCGATGACCATGTTGGGGTTGGTTTTCTTCGCGGAGGAAAGGGTCTGGCAGCGAGCCAGGGCCCGTGCTTCCGCTCCCTCGCGAACACAACAGGTGTTGAAGACCACCAAATCGGCGGAAAACTCATCGCTGGTGCGCTCATATCCCCGGCCCTGGAGCAACCCCTCCATGATTTCCGAGTCATGCTCGTTCATTTGGCACCCGTAGGTGACGATACAATATGTGGATGCCATCAGATTGGAATCTCCAGGACGTGTTTTACGGTCACGGAAGGACCCACCCCCCGCGAGGTGGTGGGAAATAGCCTCAAGGGCTGGGGCCTGTCAAGGGCACGGCGGCGGCGGGGGCCTGT
>JAFIGB010000238.1 GCA_020831705.1 Candidatus Sumerlaeia bacterium
GGGGGGAGTCAACAGGGTGCCAGTATATCCCATCGATATAGAAGGTGGGGGTCAGGGCGGTGGTGCCGTTGGCGATGAAGTCGAAGCCCAGGGAGCTGATCTGACCATCAAACTGGCCATCCCCGTTTTGTTCGGCGAGAAAGAAGGAGGCCTGCGTAAAGTCAATCTCATAAGTCTCCCAGTCGGCAGTCGGGGAAAATTGGTCCACTCCGGCCCATATATCACCGTCGGGGTCGGTCACAATAAGGCGCACAACCTGGTCGCCGGGATTATTGGTTCTCATGCGCCAGGAAATCCGCGTGGCGCATTGAAGGTCGATGGGGGAATCGGGAATGTTGTAGCGCACCCCATACCAGGCACCGGCGGCGAAGTTTCCTGTCGTGGCGACCGAGGCGCTTCCTTCGTCGACAAGTGAGGGGTCGGTCACGATGGAGATCGAGGGTTCCGCGGCTCCAAATCGTGTCCATTCCCCCGGGGATCCCATGGGGAAGGTATTGTTGGTGAAGTCATCCTCAATGTTGGTGAGAACCTGGGGGCCGGTGGGTACTTCGGAACAGGCCGAGGTCACCGGGGTGTGACTTGTCCGCGAGAAATAGACAATGTGATCGCGGGTGGGGAGGGCATCGCCCATGAAGTTTAGATTTTCGAGGCTGTTATAGATGCGGAAGTTTGTCGGGTGGTCATTGTCCGGCCCGTAGGCGGTGGTGTAGGTGGGGCGTGCCTTGATGCGGGGTCCCCCCTGCCGTTGGATATACCAGTCGACGACGTAGCGCCCCTGGGAGTCCTCGCGAAGTTCGAGGCTGAGGGTGTACCATTCATTTGGATAGACATGATGGTCGGGGTCGTCCGGCTGGAAGAAGAGGCTGCTGCCCGGGTCGCCGGAGCGGTCAACATCATTGTCGGGTTGCACGGTCAGATAGACGACCAGTGCATCCTCGGGGAGGCCGGGAATCCCGGCACGGACGGAGGCCCGACCGGGGCCGATCTCGAAATCAATCTCGCGGGCCGCAGTGGCGGAGGCGCCCGACTGGTCCGAGTAAAGGAAGGCCCCAAGGCTGACGCGGGCATTGTCCTCCATCTCGGGAATATAGACATCCCATTCATAGATGCCGGTGGTGAAGAGTTGCTGGGTGCGCACCTTGGGACGGTGTTGCGTGTTGGCAGCAGTTTGAAAGAGAATGACGGACGTGTCGGCGAAGGTGGTAACCTGGTAGGGTCCTGGTGGGGACGGGGACGGCGTCATCGTCTGGGAGGCATCCTCCCACCCGGGAGGGGCGACACCCGGTTGTGCGGGCGAATCAAAGTCCCAGGTGACCGGTGCGGCGGATATAGCTGTACCCATCAGGATGGTGAGGAACATCAAGGCAACCACCGAGCATTCAGAGATAATGTTGCGCATTCCATTAGGTTCCTTTCGTTGAAAAAAGGGGGCGTGAATGATGTTCCACGCCCCCTGGGTTTACCTCATCTCAAGTCCGGGACTGGTTCAGTCCAGAACAGTCCAATCCGTGACAGATGTAATGGAAGAGGAAAGACGTACATTGTCGATGCGGAAGTTCTGGGTATCAGCCTGCTGGTTGTTGAAGAAGTTGAAGCCCCAGATCGTGACGTCCTCGCCCGTGAGAACCTCATCCGACCCTGCACCAGCGGTATCAAGGGTGAAGTCACTGTAGGCGAAGCTGACGGTGACGTACTCATCAACAGCACTGAAGGGGTTCGTGGTGCTTGCAATCCAGATGTCCCCGTCGGCCTCGAAAATGGCGACCTGGACCGAGGTGTCGGTAAGGATCGCATTTGCGCGGACATCGAAGGAGATCGTATCGTAGGCGGACCAGTCGGATTCGTAGGGCTCATGGCGCGCCCCAACGAGGAACTGACCGGCGTCAAAGGCTGCAAGAACGGACAGGTAGTGGTCACCATCAGTCGCTCCGGCAGCATTTTCAACGATGCTGATGCCATTATAGGCCGCTCCGAAACGGGTCCATTCGCCAACACCAGCTCCCGTGGGGGGATCAGGAGGGAAACCACCCGATGTGAAATCCGGCGGCGCCATGTTTGTCACGAGCGGAAGGACGGGGGGATCGGCAGGCTCGGGAGCATCCGGATCCTCATTGTAATAGATTTCATCGTAGAAGAATACGGTGACTCCGGTGTCCTGCCCGTTGCGGAAACTCGTAAACCCAACTTCGGAAATATTGGTCAGGTCGAGGGCAACAGCGGGGCCGTCGCTGACGACAGCCGTGGTGAGGTCCACGTAATACTTCTCATATTCATCGGTCAGTGTGACCGGGCCAACCGCCCAGACAGTGGCACCGGTAACAAAGTTGAATTCCGTGGTGGTGTCACCGTAATTGGTGGCCATGGCCTTGAAGGAGACGATCGGGCCCGCAGACACGTCGAGGCTGCCAGTGCCGCGGCGGATGCCAAATCCCCAGCCACCCTCGGCCCAGTCAGCAGCCGTATAGATCGCCTGGTCACCCGCGAAAACCTCGGCGGGGTTGGTGGTAATGCCAAGATCGGCAAGGGGGGCACCAAAGCCCGCCCACTGCCCTTCTGCTTCTGGAGTTCCACCGATGGGATCCTTAATGGTGTCCGACTCGATGTCGGAAATAAGGATGGGATCTGCGGAGAGAATGGAGCCCGCCATCAGGACGGAGGCGGCTGTTGCTACGATTGCGAATGCTTTCATCTTGCTGTTCCTTTCAATTTGCCAAAATGGTTGGCTAACCTGGAGCTTGGTTCTCAGTTAATAGCGTGCGATGTCGCCAAAACTGACGGTTCCATTCGTCGGATCATAAGAGGCCGTGATCGGCCACAGGTTGATGGGAAGTCCCATGTTGAGCGCCGATGACTCGCCATCCGGGCCGAAGGACGCCAGCATCCAGTTCATGGACACCCCCTCGCGGGATACGGAGAGACCATTATTGGCGGACCCCTGCACAGAGGCGGGCCAGTAATTTACATAGAGAAGGTAGCCGAAGCTTCCCGGCAGGTTGGGGTTGAAGGCGCGCTGCTCCTGAAATACGTCAGCGGTTGCGCCAAGGCTTGTGATGTAGGCAATGGGAGTCGTCAGAGGGTTGAAGATTTCCATGGTGGAATATTCATAAACCCTGG
Source organism: Candidatus Sumerlaeia bacterium (assembly GCA_020831705.1). Taxonomy (GTDB): domain Bacteria; phylum Sumerlaeota; class Sumerlaeia; order SLMS01; family SLMS01; genus JAFIGB01. Next base: position 3,115 of record JAFIGB010000238.1, read on the forward strand.
CAGGGGGAAACCCGGCGATGGCCCGCTGAAGCGTATCCAAGGGATGGCGGTTATAGTCGACCGCATAAGATTCAAGGGCGGTGGCAACGGTCCGCATGTCGGCCTTCATTCGGGAAACCTTGGAGCGGGTTTGGGCCTCAAGAAAGTTGGGCACCGCAATAGCGGCCAAAATGGCAATAATGGCGACGACAATGAGGAGTTCGATGAGTGTGAAGGCACGGTTGGTGAAGAACCTGTTTGGCGAGGGCATCTTGGAGCCTTTCCTTGGCCGGGAGTTTCCTGTTTTCTCCCGTTGTGATGAAGCGTGGACGGTGGCACAGACCGCCTTAACTCCGTCCTTGGTAGAGGGTGGATGCGTCCCCGTCAACAGGTTTTTTACAGGCTGGGAAAAATTCAGTTGCGCGAGCCGCCTAGGTTATGAATGCTCCAAATATGGTTCTCGACGCCAATAGGACCAATAATTTCCAGAAAAGAATAAATCCCCCCCCACACGGAATATCAACTCATGCTGACGAAAAGAGCGGATACATCCAGCCTCAAATCCCACAACCTCCTCCTCCTGCTTCGCCGCATCCGGGAAAATCAACCTGTGAGTGCAAAGGTCCTCGTCGAGAGCACGGGAATGCGCGCATCGAGCGTCAGCCGCCTCCTGCGCACGCTTTCGGACCGCGGTCTGATAGCATCCCGGGGAATGGAGAATACCGGCAACAGTGGCCGTCCCACCGAGCTTTGGGGGATTAATGGGGCCTTTGGTGCGAGTATTGGCCTTTACATGGCCTCCAACCTCGTTGCCGGGGTCATGCTCGACCTCGATGGGAATATCCTCGACACTTGCGTGATCCCCTTCAAGGACCCCGAATCCCAGTCCCCCACCACACTTCTTGGCCTGCTCCATCAGGCATTGGAACGCCTCTCCAAGTCTGACCGCCTTGGCGCCTTCCCCCTGGTGGGTGTGGGCATCGCTTCGATGGGACTCGTGGACCGTGAGAGTTCCGTAATCCGGTTTTTCGATGCACGGGTCGATGTGTCCTCCCTCAACCCCTTCCCCGGCGGCGCCCTCCATGTGGAAAACGACGCCAATGCGGTTGCCCGGGGGGAGGCAATGCACCGGCATCTGACCGGTATTTCCGATGCAATTGTCCTTTATGCCCATGAGGGGATCGGAGCGGGCCTGATCCTTAACGGCATCCTGCATCAGGGATTCGGTGGAGCCGCCGGGGAGGTCGGTTACCGGGCCTGCCAGTTGATCTCCAACCCCCTGGACGGGGATGACACCGAGCTCCACGAGCGCTTTTACAACGGCGTTTGCTCCATGATAAACCTTCTCAATCCACAGGCCCTGCTGCTGACCGGCGATCTGAGCCTGTTACCCGAAGAAATTGTGAATACATTGCGGGAACGGATCGCCAGCAACACCAACCCCGTTGCCCGGGAGGTGCGGATGATCGTCGCTCCCTGCAATCCGATGGATGTCGCCCGCCACATGGCGATGCTGGTGCTGGAGGAGGAAGTTTATAGTACATCACCGGTATTCATTGCCCAATCCCGGGATCGACTTGAGGAGGTCATGGAATGAAACGCTTCGCCAGTTTGCTTACCCTTGTGATGGCACCTTTTGCCCTCCCTGCCACCCCGCCGATGGATGTTCCATTGGTATCCTCCGCTGATCAGCTGCGGAAGGAGGGCACCAGAACGGCCCTCATTCACACCCTGGCCGGGGAAGTTTTGGAGGAGGAACACGTTCGCGCCTGGCTTGGCCATGCAGACGGGAATCTTCTCCTTGAATTCGAAGTCCTTGGATCCGGTGAAGGACCTGATGCGGATCGAGATGACCTGGGCCTTTTCGAGGCAGCAGCCGTGGAGGTTTTTCTCACCTCCGCCGATGACCCCGCCCACGGCTATTACCATTTCGCCACCAACCCTGCCGGGTCGCTCTTTGATGAAGCAGTGCGTGACGGGGGATGGAGCCGCGACGTCTCGTGGGACGCCCCGTTTTCAACCCTGGTCCTCCCCCAATCAACGGAGGGCTCCTGGGCCGTGCGGATGGAAATACCCCTCGGAATCATGCGACGCCATGTACCCGACATGCCTCCCGTGGAGGATATCCCCCGGAACCTGTACCTGCAGATTGGTGGTGCGGCCATCTCCCTCCTTGGCGAGGCACATGTTGTTGCCTGGGCACCGACACAGACAACCTTCCACAATCCCGCCGATTTTGGGCGTCTAAGGCTCGTGGGGGAAGTTCCCTCGCTTTCGGGGGCCGTCACGACGGAAATGATCCAGGACGCCGATGAGTTGAAACTGGAAACCGCCGTCGTTGGGGCACGGGAAGGGATGGAGCCGTTTACCGTGAAGGGGATTCTCCGCCGCGAATCGGGCGATACGCTCAAGGAAACCCTGTTTCACCACGGGGAGGTGGCTGCCGGGGAGACCATGAGCACCACCATTCCGCTTTCGAAACTTCCCGGCGGGCGCTACCTGATGACACGTCTATACGACCGAAACGGCGTCCTTGTCGATCAGCTGGTGCAGGATTGGATCCAAACAGAAATGGCCCCGGTATCAGCCCTTCATGAGCGATTCGTCGATGCGTTGCACCTGAATGTTTCCTCCACCCCAACGGATCCCGTCGAGGGCCTTCATGCGGTGCGTCTATCCGACGGGGAAACAGTCTGGATGGTGGACGACATTGCCGGCCGCGAGGAAATTACACCCGATGTTTCCCAATGGGATGTTGGCGCCTACGAGTTGCGATGGCAGTCCAACGGCAGGGCACACAATCTTCCCCTTGGAAAATTGGCACCAATCCAACCGATGGGGCCCCATGACTGGGCATTCTGGGGATATTCCCCCGACAATGAGTTGCTCGCCGAGTTTACCGCCTTCGAGACAATGACCCGGTCGGAACGGCCGATGATTGGCCTTATATACGGGGGCTCGATTGATCCGGCAACCGGTGCCCTCAGTGCCCTGAACACCGGGCCGCTCAAGGCCTGGGCCGAGGCCCTCCCCAATGCCGAGCTGCACCTGATGCTTGATGGGGCGGGAAGTTTTGACCAGATTGACGACGAGCAGGTTGAGCACATCGCCCGGATGATTGTAAAGGAACTCATGGACGTGGATGCCGTGGCCGGGTTGCATCTTGACCTGGAACCATACCGCCCCAGCCAGGTCCGTCTTACGCGGGCACTGACAAGGGCCGGATGGCTCAAGCCATTGAGCATTGCCACCGGCCTGGCCACAACAATCCCTGCGGACCAATGGCCCAGCATCGACTTCATGGTCGTGATGAACTACGACCTGGGAAATACTCCGGAAGTGTATGCACAACGGGCGGAACAGAATGCCCGCGCCTTCCTTCGCCAGGGGCGGGAGGCACAACGCCACGTTCTTATTGGACTTCCCGTGATCGCGACACACTACGAATATACAATGATGGTGGAGGCGGCCACCGGAAACATCGTCGATGGAAGCGAGGAGGCAACCATGCTTCCCTTCGTCAATCCCGCCCTGGATATACAACTGATGTTAAGGGCGGATGAGGAACTTTCCACCGTTCTCGGCCCACCGGTTCTTTGGGGCGGGCTTGCCCGGGACCACCATGTCGGGATGCGTCGATATAGATACTTCCCCAACATGATCAGTGGCGAGGTTTGGGGGCGCCTCCTTGAATTTGATGCAGCAGGGGGCGGGAAGTGAGATCTGTCAGCCTCGCCATCCTTCTCTGTTTATTCATCGCCTCCTGCGGGGGCGGTTCCGGGGACGATGATTCGGGCGACATCCTGCTTCGTCTCTGGGTTTTCAGCGTGGATGTGGAGCAGGACCTGAGGCCCGTTCTGGATGAATTCGAGGCCGCCAACCCGGGGATACGCGTCCACGCGGAACAACTCCCGTGGGACCGTGGTTTCGAGCGCATCCTCCTGTCGCTCGCCACGAGGCGCCCCCCGGATGTCTGCGAACTGGGAATGACATGGCTGGCCCCCTTCGCCGAGGAAGGGGTCCTCGTCGACCTGACTGACCTCCTCTCCGACAGCATGGATGAGCGCACCCTGGTTGATGCCTCCTCCTATGACGGCCGTCTATACGCCGCCCCATGGATGGTGGGGTCGCGCCTTCTCTTTTACAACCGCGCCATGCTTCGGGAAGCAGGTTATGCGGACGCACGGCCACCAAGCACCTGGGCCGAGCTGGAGGAAATGTCCGCCCGTATAGATGCAACATTCAGGGACCGCCGGGCCATTGGCATCCCCGCCGGCGATGCCGAAATCACCTGGCAGACCTTCTATTCATTCCTCGCCTCCGGCAGGGTTCCCCTCCTGGACATGGAAACACGCCAACCCCTTATAGACAGCACCGAGTTCCGCCAAACACTCGACTTTTATCGCGGGCTCAAGAAGCACGCCCTGGTTGACCGCGGCCCCCAGCTGGACAGGGCGTTTGGTACCGGCCGGATCGCCTTCCACGTCAGCGGAGCATGGAACTTCACGCTGCTCCCCCGCGACTACCCGACCCTTGATTACGGTTACAGCTTCCTGCCCGAACCCGACTTTATCGAGGGGGGAACGGGGGGTGGAGCCATGGCGGGTGGGCAATTGCTCGTTGTCTTTCGTCAAAGCCCCCGCCAGGAGGCTGCAAAGAAGCTCCTCGATTTTCTTGCGTCGCGCCCCATTGCCACGCGCCTGACACTCCCCATCCGTTCCCTGCTCCCCGCCTTTGCCGATGCGGCTGAAATGACCGAGTTCCGCGATGACCCATCACGGGTCTTCCACGCACGAATCATCGAGCGTTCCGTGGCCGCCGAGGCGGTTCCCTACTGGGAGGAAATGCGCCGCGATCTGGTAACCCTGCTGGACACGGCAATGTTGACCGATTCCCCCCTTGAAGGATTGCTGGAGCAAACGATGACCCACTGGAGCGGCCTGGCGGAGGAATATCAATGACTCCACCCCCCGGCATGAAGGTTTCCAATATCAGGCCCGCACGGCCCAACGGCTGGCAGACGATTGCCCTCCTCTCACCATGGCTGGTGACCTTCGCCATCTTCGGCATTTTCCCCCCGATATACGCGCTGACCATCAGCTTTTTCGATTACAGCCTCCTCAACCCAAGCTGGGACTTTGTGGGTACGGGAAACTATCAGTCGGTCTTCAATGCACCGATCTTTTGGAAGTCCCTCTGGAACTCCCTTTTTTACGCAATCGGCACGGTGCCGGTGATTCTTTTCCTCTCCCTTGCACTTGCCGCCTTTCTGAACCAGCCACTTCCCTTCAAGGGATTCTTCCGGGCCGGCTTCTTCCTTCCCACCGTCACCTCGATCATCGTGATTTCGTTGGTCTTCAAGTATCTATACGCCACCGATGGCCTGCTTGACCGCCTTCTCCTTTCCATTGGCCTCAATCCACCACGTCCCTCGTGGCTCCTTGATCCGAATCTGGCGCTTCCCTCCCTGATGGCTATGGGCGTCTGGACAAGTGTCGGGTTTTACGCGGTGCTCTTTCTGGCAGCGATGCAGGCAATTCCCGGCCATCTCTATGAGGCGGCACGCCTGGAGGGTGCGGGGCCGATCAGGCGGTTTGTTTCCATCACCGTCCCCATGCTTCGCCCCACGATTGCCTTTGCCCTCTTCCTTTCAACAATTAACGCGATCCAGGTATTTCCGGAGGTCTTCACCATGACCCAGGGCGGTCCGATGGGTTCCACGACGACCCTTGTCTTCTGGATTTATGAGCTTGGCTTCACCCGCTTCCAGATGGG
>JAFIGB010000245.1 GCA_020831705.1 Candidatus Sumerlaeia bacterium
TGGGGGAATGGTTTGCGCAAAAGGGGGTTCAGCAGGCGCGGGGGGCGGCCGTGGCCCAGTGGACCGGGGCCCTCCACGACCGGGGTATTCTCCATGCCGATTACCGGTCCGACCATGTCTATCTCGACCCCGCCGGGGCGCAGGATGATTGGGCACTCATCGATCTGGATGGTTCACGGACCAATGCACCGGTGATCCAGCCCCAGGCGCGGCGGGCGATCCTTCAACTGGTCCAGTCCCTCGTCCCCCACGGGATCAACCTCGTCGCCATTCGCACCTTCATCGACCTCTATGACCGGGAAAGGAAACTCGGGATCAAGGCGGAGGACATCCTGCAAACAGCCCATGAGAACATAAAAAACCGCCCCCCGAAGACCAAGTGACCCGTCTTGCGGATCCCGGCTTCGGGGGGCGGGCATTTCCCACCAGAAGGCCCCTTTTCTCAGGGCATCATGTCGGCGATGACTTCGCCCATGCGCCGTGCTCCCTCGCGCAGAAGCTCCTCCGATGCCACACCGTAGCTCAGACGCATGCTGTCCTTCGGGCGCGGTCCCTGGGTCTCCTCGCAGAAGCAATACTTCCCGGGGACGTATAGAACCTCCTTCTCGAACAGCCGGTTGAAGAACTCCGATTCCGGGTCCGTGTCTATACCGGGGAGGGAGGCCCACGCGTATAGACCGCCATGGGGCTCGATGATTTGTGCCTCCGGTGGCCAGAACTCCCGCATGGCGTTCACCAGGGCATCGCGCTTCGAGCGGTAACGCGACCGGAAGTTCTCCGCGGCATCGACCGACGAGCCCTCCTGCATGGCATGAGCCATGATGGCCTGGCTGAAGTTGGAGCTTCCGAAGTCCTGGTTCCCCTTCAGGCGGGCCATGCGATCGAGCACCCACGGTGGTCCCATGCACCAACCAAGGCGCAGGCCGGGGGCGAAGGCCTTGCTGAAGGTTCCCACGACGATGATCCGTTCGTTTTCCGGGTCGAGGGACTTGAGGAACGGTTCGTCCGGCCCTTCCAGACGCAATTCACGGTAGGCGGCATCCTCCACAACGAGGAAGGAGTCTCCCCGCTCGAGTTCGGCGCGGACGATTTCGTCGATGCGCTTGCGCCGCTCCCAGGGGAGGTTCACTCCCTTGGGATTTGTATAGTAGCTCATCAGGTAGATAAGACGGAGGCGATGGCGCTCGCCACTTTGATGCAGTTCCTCCAGCCGTTCCTCCAGCGCCTCGGGAACCAGGCCGTACTCATCAGTGGTCACGCCGATGACCCGCGCGCCCGCTGCTCGCAGAACGTCGAGATAGACAAAGTAAGTGGGATCTTCCACCAGGACGATGTCGCCGGGGTCGACCGTGGCATCGGTGAGGGTGAAGAGGCTTTGCTGCCCGCCGTTGCTGATGATCAGATCCTCGGGTTTGGCGGAGGAAAGACCCTCCTTGCGGAGTTGCTCGGCAAGGAGCTCCCTCAGCAGGGGGGACCCCGCCGTGGTTCCGTAGTTCAGCGCGGCCATCGACCGCCCCCCGTCGGCAAGAAGTTCGGCACAAATGCGGGCGATGGGGCCCGAGGGCAGGCCGCCGCCGTCGACAAATCCCGCGGCCAGGGAGATCATGTTGGGATGCTCGAGGGCCTTGGACAACAACCAGGATATGGGGGAAATATTGGCGCGCATGGCGCGCTGACTTAGTGGAAGACCTTGGGTGGAAAGCTCCATGAAAACACCGCCGTAATAAGGTTCACCCCGTCATTCGGGGGGGCATAAGAATACGGGGTACCCCTCCCAAGCCAATGGGATTTACGCCTGTTTGGATTTTTTTGATGGAAATTATTCCCCCGGGGAGGAACTTCGGTTCACAATCTGGGGACTTCACTGGGCGGAGTAACGGGAGTTGAGTTCGCCTCGTTCGCCTCGTTCGACTCGAATGACGTGATGTCGAGGTTGTCCTTGCCAGCTTCACGAATGCGCAGGATTTCGTCCTCCACCTCAAAAAAGGCATCCACGATCTGCGGATCGAAATGCTCCCCCTTCTCGGCAAGGATCATCTCGCAGACCTTTTCGTGGGGGAAGGCGTAAGGGCGATAAACGCGCGGCGAGCTGACGGCGTCATAGAAGTCAGCCAGGGCAACAATGCGGGCCGAGAGGGGAATGTCCTCGCCGGCCAGGCCATAGGGGTAGCCCTTCCCGTTCCATTTTTCATGATGATAGGTGCAGATCTCCATCCCCATGCGCACCTGACCGCCTGCCTCGCCCCTGACCTCCTTGGATACCGTCTCCAGGGTCTGGGTCCCGATAATCGGGTGGCGCTGCATCACGGCGCGCTCCTCATCGTTGAGCGGTCCCCTCTTCAGGAGAATGTGGTCGGGGATGCCCGCCTTGCCAATGTCGTGGAGGGGGGCGGTGGCAAAGAGACGACGGATGAACAGATCGTTGACCTGATTGCTGAAGTCCGGATGCCTGGAAAGCCCTTCGGCGATTGCCTTGGAATAATTGGCCATACGGTGGAGGTGGGTTCCCGTCTCGTGATCGCGGAACTCGGCAAGCCGGCAAAGGGCCATGATCAAGCCACGCTGAACCGCCGCACTGACACCGCTCTCCACGAGCAACTGGCGGGTGCGGTTTTCCAGTTCCTGCTGAAGGACGGCCTTGTCCTCCAGCCGGGCAATAATCTGACGCTGTTTTCTCGACACGCGCTGAATTTCCCCGCGCAGGGCGGCCATGGTGATCGGCTTGACCAGATAACCGTCGGCACCGGCGCGGAGTGCCTCGACCGGATTATCCACACGGGCATCGCCGGAAATAATAATATAGGCCGTCGTTGGGGAAACGAGGTGGAGCTCCTCCAGGAGGCGGATCCCCGATCCGTCCGCCAGATTGATATCAATCATGACGATTTCGGGTTGGAGCTTGGCAAAGAGTCGACGCCCCTCCTTCGCCCACTGGGTCGTCGTGGGTACGTAACCCAAGGCCTCAACCATCGCCCGGAGAACCTCCAGGACGGGTTTTTCATCATCGATGATCAGGATGCGGGCCTGTGATGGAGATGGAATATCAGCCATTGAACCTGGATGACTTAGGGGTAACGCCGGGGCGTGTGTCCTCGAGGGAGAGAATCTTCCCTGAGGAATTCAATTCCTTGAGGAGTCCTGAAAGCTGGTCCTCATCCTGATCGGAAAGCCCGGTGAAGGAAATGGCCATTGCAGATTGGGCGTCGGAGTAATCAATCCAGACAATCCGGCCCTTCAGGCGCAACACACGCCGGTCGGTCAGGTCGATGGTCATGCGAACATGGCGCTGCTCAAGGAGCATCAGCTTGTAGAGATCCTTGGTGATCGCCTTCGTGTTGAGGCGACAACCACTCAGGCTTATGTCCACAACTTGAACATAAAGCGACTTGGGAGTGAAAGTCTCTTCCGGGAAGAGAACTTCGATGTACCCGAAATAGTTGCATGCATATCTCGGCGCTCGCTTGATATCCCTGATGTTGTCCGACATAAAATTGAATTAATCTCCGGGAGCGATGATTGGGGTGTTCCCCCATAGTTGGGTTTCAACCTGCCAGTCTTTTCTTTCCTCAAATGCTTTCGGTGGTGCAACCCTACATGTCCAGTTTGCCAGAAATTTTTTTTTGTCCCCACTTCGACACCACCGGAAATAATGTAGTGCCGAATATTTGTTAGTGCAAGCCCTGAACGTGCCGAACTTTCAATTGGGTGATAAAACTTGATTTTTCGCCATTTCAGGGCAATTTTCCACGAAATCCGGGGTCCAGGAAAGTCGATAAGGTTTCGTCGTGTTGTCGGGGATGTCCCAAAATTTATCCCCACACTGACCGAATATCTACCAATATAAGGACTCCACTTGATCAGAATATTACACCCAAGTTTCTCAGGGAAATCCCCACCGGCCGACAACCCTGTTGCGCTGGTCCCGGTGCAACTTCTATCAACGCCGTGATTTCGATCCCGAAGACACCGGTAAGAACCGGAAACCACTGATGCCCCATGGATGACCCCGCCACCAATCAACGACCCGAGGTCGCTCCCCGGGCGATATGGCTCGTTTGGCTCCCTCCCGTCCTTTTCATCTTCGCCACCCGCCTTCTCACCTTTGTGGTGGGGGAGCCCTGGCTTGATGAGTTGACGAACTGGCAACTCGCCACGGAACACGGCCTGGGCCTTCGACCCCATGGCGCCCACCGCCTGACCTACCTCTTTGTTGCCATGGGGTTGGCCTTGTCGGATTCCACCTGGGGTCTCCGGCTTTCTGCAGCGATCACCGGCGCCCTGACCATGGCGCTCCTTTACTTCTGGGGGCGTCGCCATTTCTCCCCCCCATTTGCGTGGGCGGGTCTTTTCCTTCTGGGCTTCTCGCCCATGGCGATCTATTACAGTCAGGATGCGAATCACTACTCCCAGGTCATTCTTGCCGGGCTTCTCGCTGTCATTGCTTTCAACACCCTTCTGAAAAGGGGCCTGTCCGGCCTTCCGGTTTATCTGATGCTTCTTGTGGGAACCGCCGCGTTTTATGGTTTTCACCCGATGGTGGTCTTTCCCCTCATGGCCGCATCAAGCGCTCCTTTCTTTCTGGCCCTCCTTCATGCTGACACCCTTGTCCCCGGGGGAGCGCCCCTTCGACAAAAGTGGCTCCTGGTGGTGATGGGTTCCGTGCTTATTGCCGGTGTGTTGCTGAACGTTCTTCTCCACAAGTTCGACTCCGTCCGTGGATTTCCGCCCCCTGTGGGGAGGCAGTTCGGGCTGAACTTCGACTTCGCAGGTGCCCTCCTGGCCTCGTTTTATGGTGGCATCTTTGTCTATTCGCCCCTGGACATCACCCTTGGGTGTCTAGGGGTGGTCCTTTCGGTGACCGGGTGGGTGGTGATGGTCCGTGACCCGTCGACACGGTGGATCGGATTGGGGTGTTTTCTTGTGGTGGCGGCGTCGGTGCTCCCCTTCACCATCGTTCCCATTGGCCAGTCGTTCTCTCCCCGGTATGTGGCGGCGATTCTGGTGCCTCTTCTCCTCGGAGTGGCGCGCGTCCTTGTTTGGCGTCCCCTCCTCCCCGGACGCTGGCCGGTGGTGTTGCTTGTCGCGTTCGTCCTGTGGGGTGGTGTCTATACAGTTCGGAGCATTTCATGGAACGCCCACCGCCTGTCGGGGCACTTCCAGCAGTCCTTTACCTCCATGGAATGGATTCGCGGAAATACCCCGGAGGATGCCGTCTTCCTTACGAGGAATACCTACAAGTCCATCAGCACCCGCCTTGCCTGGAGCCGCCATGACATGGGCACCCGCGAGCACCTTGCATTGAGTCATGATCCCCTTTCCGCGGCCCGAAGCATCCAGCAGATCGAGGAGCGTCTATACAACAGCGACCGTGTCCATTACCTCTATTACATTGAGGGACTGGAGCGCATGGCCCACGGTTTCCTTCAATATGTCTGGAGCCACACCGAGGAGGTCGTCCGGCTGGATAGCTGGTCCCAGGATCCCTTCAACACCATCGTGCGCAACATCACCATTAGCAGGATTCACCCCCCGGAGGAAAATCCCTTCGCCCTGCCGCGATCCGGAGCCGCTGCGAGTTCCGTCTATCCGGAGGGTGCCAATGAGACCCGGGGCAACCGTGAGGAGGGATACCTCCAACTCAGGGGTATATCCGGCGCCATCTATAATGTTGAGAATGAACGGGATGTGGGGGGCATTCGCCTGTCTCTTGAACTGGGGGAGGAAACCGCCCGGCCGCGCCACCTGTTGTTCCTCATCAACGGGACCGATGGGTTTCATTACCAACCGGACGCGGGGGAGGAAATTGTGGAACTGCTGGTCCCCGCCCCCCTGAAACCGGGCCGTCACCAGCTTGTCCTCGCCCTTCCGGGACATCCGTTTGGCCGTGCCGGTGCGCAGGAAGTGAAGATCAGCGGGATTGCCTTTCATGAGGAGCAGTCCGATGTCTATACAGCGCGCGCCGTCCCCCTTCGCTCCCTCGGATCGGCAGGGGAGGCCCTTCGCCTTGGTGGCGGGGAGCTTCCCATGACCCGGCCCGGGAAAATCATCCAACGCCTTGATATCACCGTGGATCCAACCGAAGCCGATGACCTCCTTTTCCTTTGGCAGCGCCAGGAGGTGGGGGGACTTGGCGACATGCGTGCCCATACACGGCTGCACCCGGGGGGGTCCCGGGCAATATCCATGGGGGGAGGATTTGACTGGTTATACTCCGATGGGTGGCGCGTGGCGATTCTCCCGAGGGATGCAATCACCCCGGGAATGCATTTGGAAACCTACCTGACGGCCGCGGCAAACTTTTATCCCCGCGACCGGCGCATGACCATCGATCCCGTCCTGATCTATACGGGGGCTGGCGATTGACGTGAATGGTCCGGGGAGATTGTTGGAACTATTTCCCCCGTGCCTTCCATGCCTCCTGCGCGCCCTCCGCCATGCCGGCATCCGGTTCCATGGTCAGATCGGTACGCAGCAGCGATAGGGAAACCTCGCCTGCGGTGACTGCATGGTCGTCGGCATTTTCCGTGGCATCACAGGCCACCATGGTGGTCCCCACATTTCGGTAGAACAGCTTGTCGCCCTCCCGCCTGTATAGCTCGAACTCATCGCGAAAGAACGAGGTCCCATGAGAGGTGATCCGGAGCGTCTTCATCGCCGGAAACCGCTTGTTGGGTATATTCAGGTTCCAGAGCGAGCGGGGGCGGTGCTCCACCTTGAGAAACCAGGGAAGCAGCGCCGTGGCAACCTTCGCGGCGTCCTTGTAGAAGGCCTCCGGGTGTCCCCAGCATCCCAAAGAGACAGCCATGGCGCGGCAACCGTATAGCGTCGCCTCGATCGCTCCTGCCACCGTGCCGGAGTAAAACACCGAATTGCCCAGATTCACGCCGCGATTGATGCCACTAATGACCGCATCGGGCTTGTACCCTTCGAGGGCCGTCAGCGCGAACTTCACACAATCGGCCGGAGTTCCATCCACCGCATACCCCCAGGTTTTGCCCTTCTTGTCGTGGCGTTCGTGGACCTCCATTTCGCTGGAAAGGGAAAGCGAGCAACCGGCACCGCTCTTTTCATACATCGGAGCCACAACCATCAGGTCGCATTTGCCGGCCAGTTCCTCGCGCATGGCCTGAATGCCCGGGGCGTCGATGCCATCATCGTTGCAAAGGAGTATTTTGGGAAGAGAATCAGCCATGAATCAGGAGCACACCAAAGGAAATTTCCCCAACGGGGAGCCACCATGGAGACCGAGCCACGGGGGCGAATCAAGGGGAACATGGAAGCAGATTTTCATGACACGCAACAAAACCGGCTGTTTCCCGACGATTAACCCCGCGGAATTGTATTCCCGGGAATTTCCCTCGTTGACCTGCGCGAAAGATGCCGAAAGGGTTTTCCATCCCCGATCCTCCCCCATGACACGGGTGGTCGCCGGGAAACCCTTTTGGAGCATCCTCCGACATGCGTCATTTCGTTCTGATGCTGGTACTTGTTCTCGCAGGTGCCTGCGCCACATCCCCCGGTGTTGACCATGCCCCTTCCCGGGGTCCCCTTCTCCTCATCACCAACGCACACATTCTTGATGGAACCGGGGAGCCTCCCTTTCCCGGGCACCTGGTCGTACGCGATGGACGTATTGTTTCAGTTATTGAGGGGGATCTCCCCCAAGGGCTCCACGCCGATCGCATTATAGACGCCACCGACAAAATTGTCACCCCCGGCTTTATAGACACCCACGCCCACGGCGATCCCCTCTCCACCCCGGGTTTTGAAAACTTCCTTGCCATGGGTGTCACCACGATTGCCCTTGGGCAGGATGGCAGAAGCGCCCCCGCCGGGGAGATGGCCGACTGGATGCGCCGTGTCGAGGAAGCGGTTCCCGGGCCGAATATCATGACATACGTTGGCCATGGCACCGTACGCAGCGAATCGGGCGTCGGCCTTGCCACTGATCCCTCCACAGCCGACATCGCCCGCATGGAAGCCCTGGTGGAAAAGGCCCTCGAAGCAGGGGCTTACGGCCTCACAACCGGCCTTGAATACCAGCCGGGGAATTTCGCGGAAATGGAGGAACTCGTTGCCGTGGCCCGCCCCGTGGCAGAGCGCGATCTTGTCGTCATGAGCCACATGCGCAGCGAGGACGACGACCAACTCCTTGCGTCTATACAGGAATTGCTGGAACAGGGGACCAGAAGCGGCGCACGGGTCCACGTCTCCCACATCAAGTCGGTCTATGGAAGAGGCACCAGCCGCGCCGGGGAAATCCTCGATGCCCTCGCTGCCGCCCGTGCCGAAGGCCACCAAATCACCGCCGACATCTACCCCTACACCGCCAGCTTTACAGGACTTTCCCTCCTCTTCCCCGACTACGCCCTCCCGCCCCACGACTATACAGAGGTCGTCGAGGAGCGCCGCGAGGACCTGGCCGAGTATCTATACAATCGCGTCGCCGCCCGCAACGGCCCCGATGCCACCCTCATGGGCACCGGTCCCCACGCAGGGAAGACACTGGCCGAAATCGCCGCGGAAACCGGCCTCAGCTACGAACAGGTGCTCATCGAAATGGGGCCGGGTGGGGGCGCGGCGGCCTACTTCGTCATGGACGAGGATCTTCAGGGTCACCTTCTCCTCGATCCCCTCACCAACGTCTGTTCCGACGGTTCCCCCGAAATGCGCCATCCCCGTGGGTACGGATCCTTCGCGAAAATTATCCGCTATTATGTCAACGAACGCGGCGCCCTTTCCCTTCCCGAAGCCATCCACAAAATGACCGGCCTCCCCGCCGCCACAACCGGTCTCGACCGGGAGGGGCGCGGCACCATCGCCGAGGGCAACGCCGCCGACCTTCTCATCTTCGATCCCCGGAGCATCCAGGACACGGCCACCTTCGAAAACCCCCACCAACTTGCCGAGGGCTTCGACACCATCATCGTCAATGGCACCATCATCCGGGAAAACGGCATCTTCACCGGAGCGCGGACCGGCAGGATGCTCCGCCATGGTCACAGCCACGGGGAATGATCGCCGGGGACCAATCGGGGGCGTGTATCTATCTATACGAAGGGCCGGCGCGGGACCACGTCAGCGCTTCATATTGTCAAACTGAACGGGAACGGGAAGATCCGCCTCTCGAAGTAACTGCATGACGGCCTGAAGATCGTCGATCTTCTTTCCTTCCAGCCGGACCTGTTCGCCCTGAATCGACGCCTTCACCTTCAGGCCCGAGTCCTTCACCATGGCGGTGATCTTCTTGGCGACATCCTTCTCCAGGCCCTCGATCAGGTTGCACTTCAGACGGATGGCACCCAGGGAAGCGGCCTCGCGGTCGCCCCAATCGATCACCTTCGGGGAGACCTTCTGATCCTGAAGTGTCCCCACGACCGTTTCCTGAATCGCCTTGAGCTTCATTTCATCGGGGGCCACCACGCGGAGTGACTTGTCCTTCTTGTTCAGCTCAATTTCAAACTCAACGCCCTTGAAATCATAGCGCTGTGACAACTTGCGGTTGGCGGAATTGATGGCATTATCCACCGCCTGAAGGTCCAGTTTGCTTACCACATCAACCGTTGCCATGTCATAACTCCGGGAAAATAAGTCATCGGGACGATACCGTTGCCACTGATCGGGGGGAACTGGGATCATCCGTGCCCCCCATCTCTCCCCGTCCTTGCGCTGCGACACAAGCCTCGTCCGCCC